>JAKLHL010000008.1 GCA_022710165.1 Bdellovibrionales bacterium
CGTTGTTGCCGTTATCTATGGTAAAACGATCTATGCCTTTCGCAGAAGGGTCCACCGTGAATATATCAAAGTAAGATCTTTTGCCAAAAGGGTTGTCCAAGCCTGCAAAAACTATCATGCCTCCATCCGGCGACCATTCAGGCGATGAGTTATAATAACGATTGAAAGTCAATCTTGTAAGCTGTTTTGTGGCAAGCTCAAGTTTGTAAAGCTCGGGGTTCCCCGTCTTTGAAGAAGAGAAAACTATGAATTTGCCGTCAGGGGAATAAGATGGTTCCACGTCAAGCCCTGGGTTCTTAAGGATAGGCTCAATAGTTTTGTTCTCAACATCATAAACATAAAGATCAGGATCACCATAACGGCTGTGGGTGAATGCCAGGAACTTCCCATCAGGCGACCAGGTAGCTCCGCTGTTCTGTCCGGTGCCGCCAGAAACCAGTGTTTCTCTTCCGCTCTGTATGTCCCTTATGTATAGTTCCTGCACCGTAAGCGTGCCCCTGCCCCTTATCTTCCTCGTAGCGTACCTTGTATAGGCTACCTTCATCCCGTCATGGGAAATGGCTGGAGAAAGACAAATGCTCTTAAAATAAGTAAGGGCCCTCATCCTTTTACCGTCGTAATCCATAAGGTACAGGTTCTTGAAACCGTTCTTGTCACGGCACACTGCAATTATCTTGGTCTTAAAGATGCTCTTGGCCCCCGTAAGTCTTTCATAGACCATGTCTGAAATACTGTGGCCTGCATCCTCTATTTCTTTATATTTCTCTACACCCTTGTTCAAAAGTTCACTGCTGTCTTTTACGTCGTAAAGCTTAACTGCCACGCCAAAACTACCAGTGCTTACAGCTACAAGATATTCAGCTCCGCTGAGCTTCCATTCCAGCATCCCTGCGTTAACCGGGTCTGCGGGATAAAGGTCCCTGTCCAATGGCACGAACACGTTAGACATCTTGAGGTCTGACATTATCACCTGTTCAAGCTCTTTAGAGTAAGCATTAACAGCGACTATAGGTTTCTTAAAATTAGGCGCACCTATATTCACATAAACAGAGGGGCTGGCCTTCGCGAACAGAGGAATAAGTATGAACAATAAGATGAGCTTAAGATTTCTCACGACCCTACAAAACCCTTACAGCGTATAGGACACCAAAGTTAGACATAAAATATATGTTGTTGCCGTCAACGATCGGGTCCGCCAAAACACCTGTACCCGTATTGTACTCCTTTACGAACTTACCATTGCTCCTTTCAAAGAGCATAATGCCCCTTTCTGATGAGCCGACCACAACATACTCGTTCAAAAGAACAGGTGCGGTAGGTATACCGGAGCTCAACTTGGTGTTCCATGTAACAGCACCGTCAGAAGCTCCAAGAAGATACAGATAACCGTCGCTGGAAGCATAATAAAGTTCCTGGCCTACAACAGAAACGCTTTTTGCACTGCCATCCTTTATCGACCACACGACCTGTCCGCTCTTCCTGTCAAAGCAGTATAGGTTACCATCGTAAGAAGGTACTATCACCCTTTTCTCGTCTACATATGGAGTAGCATCTACATCCTTGAATTTTCCAACAGAGGTGAGCTTTTTATCTATCACTATCGAACCGCTGGCTACATTAGCGCCCACAAAGGAGCCGTCAGAAAAACCAACGTACACCATGTCATCATAACAGACAGGTGAAGAGGCCCCTTTCACGACCGGGACACCAGATGGGAACTCTTTTCTTATGGTCCAAAGGACCTTGCCCGTCTTAGCATCTAGAGCATAGAAAACATTGCTGCTGCCAAGAACGAATATTCTGCCGTCGCAGTAAGCTGGCGTTGAATATACAGGATGGCCAGTATAATAAGACCACAAGTAGTCACCGTTCCTGTACGAGAACGCTTTTACATAACCGTCTGTATTGCCAAAGTACACAACGCTCTCATGGAAAAGAGGGCTCATCTCTATACCGCCTGAATCCTTTATCACCCTCTTTAAAAGACCGTTATACTTGCTTGCTACTACTAATTTACCGTCGCTGCCGCCTTGAAAGATCTCGTCGCCGATAAGGACTGGCGATGCCTGCTCGTGTTTTTTTGCCCCAAACTGAGGACCAGAAGAAATATCCATGGCCCACATACCTATAAGTTCAGGTGTTTTTTTCTTTGGAGCGGTAGAGCAAGAAGCAACCAAAGCAATAGAAGCTGTAAGCAGCGTTATAAATATCCTTTTTTTCATAGACCTACCTTTAAGACTGACGCCATTCTGGCATAATCAGTGTCCGGGAAAGAGACTATTACAGACTCATATGCGGACAAGGCGTTATTCTTGTCGCCAAGCTTTTGATAGCACCTGCCTACGCCCAGCATACTTACAGCTCTATAAACAGCTGAATTAAGTTCTCTTAGGCCCTCGAACTTCTTTAATGCGCCATTTATATCGCCCTTGTTCTCTAGTGAATATGCTGATCCGAGCATTGAAAGTTCTTCCAAAAGACCGCTGCTATTATCGGCCACATGATCAAAATAAGTTATGGCCTTGTCCCATTCACCCTTGTTGTAATAAAGTTCTGCCAGCATGTATCTTGCTTCCATCCCTGCTGTCGTAGAACCAAGCTGGTCAAGCCTGCCCTCTACAAGTTTTATATAATCATCAGGATTAGAAGATCCCATGGCCTTTACTTCTTTGTTCAACTCATAAAGTGCGGTCATTGCCTTTTGTTCCCTCTTGTCGTTCACATGGGAGATCAATACATACGCCAAGGTTATGGCTATTATAATTGCTGAAAAGGTCAGATAAGCTTTTACGTTCGTCCTTAGGTAGCCAACGAACTTAAGCATGGTCTTAAAGAACTTGTCTGGAGACTTAAGCTCCTTTAAAGAAAATCTTTTGGACATATATAATTACCCTCCGCGTGCATACTATTCCAGCGGTATTGCTTTGTCAAAACCTGATTGCTCTTATTACTCTCGTATGTTACATTTTTAATATGAAAAGGACCTGCCTATTATTGTGTGCTCTTTTTTACCCGCTGTTGGCAGTATATTCACAAGAAATGGGGCAAGCCCCGGCCGAAGTAAATACCGGTGAAACGATAACCACCCCTCAGGCACAGGAAGAAGTTATCCCACAGGCTTTACCCTCGCAGACAGTAAGGCCAGAAGAAGACCATTACTCTGACCCATTCGCTCCTATAGCCCAGTTCGATCCGGCAGAGATTGACGAAGAAGAAGAGGTCACAGAAAGATTCTACGACTATGGAAGGCTCATACACATATCATTCGGAGGAGGACTTGCCCAGCCTGTAGGCCCATTCTCCACTTTTTATTCAACAGGCTGGATGCTCGGGACCAGGTTCACTTACTTCCTTGACTGGGACCTTGGTATAACTTTCCATACAGGCATAGGAAGGGCCGGCATCTCATACCTTAACCCTAATCCTGTAACGTCAGGAATAGTGCCGGAATTCACCGGTAAGGCCACCTTGTTCGAACTTGGGTTTGGGATAAAGTACTATCCTAATTTTTACGATATTTCCCGCTCCATAGCCTGGCTTAACCCTTCGCTCTTACTCGGGCTTGAGCTTTTTGTCATAAATGATGAAATAAACGATCAAGACCTTGAGGACCTTAAGACCTACAACATCAATGACCCTTCGCACAGAGTAACAGCCCCTGCAGTGTTCATGGGTCTTGGACTTGATATACCTATATTGAGGAAAGTAGTCTACGTCGGCTTAGAGTTCGTTTTCCACGTAACATTCTTCCCATCGTATAACTACAGAATAGAGGATAACGACCCTCACTTTGGCGCAGATACAGGTTTGAATTACAGCGGAAGGTTCCTAAGCTACGGCATGCATATAATCTGGAATATCTAGATCTCGCTCCTGTTGTAACTTAATTTCTTATAAAAGTCATAAGCAGACATTATTTGTATCTCTTTAGGTGTAAGTTCCCTTACTCCGTTTATCTCTGGGTTCTTATACTTGTTGAATATCTTTATGTACTCCCTAAAGTTAGACGCTGGTTTTTTATTTGCCTGAGCGGTTATTATGCACCAATACAGTTCTTTTGATGTGGCCGGGTCCTGATAATGGATACCATAATGAGTCGGTGTGCTAAAAAAATCAGTCCTTACACCTCTTGCCAACAAGGCTGAGTGCATCAAAGATGCGTAGTGATGACTGTCAGGTGTGTGCTTGCCGTCCAATGCTTCATAGAACCTAGAAGCCCTTGGGGCCGTACTTGCACAGGTATAAAAGGTCTCGAACAGTATGTTGTGGGCACGACCAAGCATCTTCTTAACATCCTCTATACTGCAGTCGTTGTACTTATCCTCTCCATCAATTCTTACAGTGCAAGGAGTGGACACCCTTTCCCTTATATTCTCTATAAATCCCTCAAAGCTTAAATGGTCATCTTCAGGCGCGCCCTCACTAAAAAGCATATTGCTGTAAAAAGCGTGAGTGGTAACAAGCCTATCCTGTGAAAATAGAAACGATGAATAAAAAAGGACCGCTATAGCAAAACAGGTCTTCATTATGTAAAAGATTATACTAGATATAAAGGTTCTTATGTACTAATATTTACGGCCATGGAAGCAAAAAAACACAGTATGACCGCCTACAGGATCTGCGACAAGATCCCCCTAAAACAGCTGCCCAACCTGGATATAGTTATTGGGGCCACCATAGTCTATAAGTCCAGCGACCAGATAGAGCTAAAGACCGAGGACTTTAGGATCTACGTCTTCAGCTTTGGCGCCATAGCTTTCTTTGACTGCCCTCAACCTGAACAGGAAGAGATAATAACCAGGTTCCTTAACGAATTCTCGTCATTCATCAGCGGTATACAATCCGACCTGAGTTCTGTCAGCGACAGCATAAACCTAAGAGTTAGTGAAAAAGAGAATACGGATTTTGGCACAATAAACGTAAAGAACCTGAACAGCCTTACAATAAGGATAGTTGCGATGCTCCTGTCACACAGCTGTGTTATAGACTTTTATGAACAGCATGTAGATAACAGCCTCGAGACTTCTACCAACTATCTTAACAAGATAAAGAAAAGGCTCTCAATACCAAGAAAAACAAAAGAGCTTATGTCATTTATGGTCGACAGTATGCAGACCAGACAGAGCATAATAACCAACCTCTTCGTGTTCGATTCACCAGAAGAGATATGGGAAGACCCATACCTTGACAGGCTCTACAACGAAACAAAAAGGATCTTTGATATAGCTTCAAGGTTCAAGACCATAGACTACAAGTTAAAGCTTATACAGGACAACCTCTCGCTGATAGCGAACCTTGCTGCTGCAAGAAGCAACTTCTGGCTTGAGTTCATAATAATAATGCTGATCTTGACAGAGATAATGATCCCTGTGGTCAAATATTTCCTTCAAATGGTTTAGCGACGTTAAAATAAAGCGCGTTAATAAGAAGTCCCTGCTTAAGGAATATCCTCTCAAAAGCCGTTATGCATTCATCTTCTTTTTTACCTTTTAGGTAATAATCCCTCGTGAACTCCGTCACCGTTATGCCAAGCTCGTCAATAAGGCCGTATATGGTGTTTACTATGCTCAAAAAATAATCGTCGTTATCGGTCCTTATCCTTATTTCCGAACCCGGGATAAGTTTCGAACTTAGCCTTAGCATATAGCCCCTTTGTATGAGCCTGTTCTTTTTTTGTTTGGTCTTAGGCCAGGGGTCAGGAAAGAAGATGTTAACTCCCGATATCTGCCCCGCGCAGAAAAGGTCGGGAAGCTTTTTTGCATCCATCTTAAAGACAGCACAATTCTTAAGTCCGGCCTTTTGTATCTTTAATGCGGTCCTAAAGACCTCTTTGTACTGGAGCTCTACACCGATGTAGAAAGTAGCTGGGTCCTTAGAAGCCTCATACACAAGCGCCTCGCCATTGCCGCAGCCTATATCAAGATGTATGGGACCTTTTACGGATTTAATTGCTGATGCACATTCGTCGTCAGAGAACACGAGTCCGTGGAATTGTTTTATCTGATCTATATACGGATTTAAGAACTTATTTGCCAACGTTCCTGTCTAGCCAGGTCTTGAACTTATTGAACTCTTTGTAAGGGTCTATAAGGTTCCTAAGAACGTCTAAAGTCACTGGGACCTCGTTCTTTTGCTTATCAGCATCCCAATACTTGAATTTGCTTACGCCCATGAACACAGACCTGCACCAGCTGTCCAAAGCCTCTACGACCCATGGAGGAAGGTTACTTTTATTGACTACTTGCAGATAATCTTGAAGCTCTTCTCTAACATCGGATATTTTCATCAGCACAACCTCTTTAAAGAATTGTTTATTGTATTTTTTCTATAATCCATATACCTTTAAAAGTAAATGCCATACTTGAATTACATTTTCATTCTCTACAGTAGCATCGTAAAAGGTCTCTCAAAAGTCCATGTACCAAAACCCCTTAGAAGGCCTTTCTTTAAGATGTTCGGACGGACCTTTATGGGGATGAACTCCTTGGACTTTAAAGAACTGGATACGGATCTTAGCGGGCATAAGGACATCTCAGAGTTCTTTTCAAGGAGCATAGACCTTGGCTCAAGACCACTCAGCGATCATGACCTTGTGTCTCCCTGTGACGGTATAATAAGCGAATATGGGAACATTAACAGTAAAGACCAGACCATGAAGGTCAAGGGTTTGGACTATAGTTTGAACGAACTTTTAAAAGACGAGTCCCTTTGCAAAAGTTTAGAGAACGGTTCTTACATAGTAATATATCTCTCGCCCAGGAACTACCACAGGTTCCATACTCCTTTATCCGGGAATGTAGCTTATTTTAAACACATACCAGGTTACGCCTTCCCTGTTAATAAAGCTGGGCTTATGCTTGCTGGCAACGTCTACGCAAAGAACGAAAGGGTCATCTTGTCTATAAATAGTAAAGATACCAAACTGTGCATGGCTATAGTAGGGGCCTGTGCTGTAAGGGGTATTAAAATGTTAAAGGGTGATGGCGATGCTGTAAGCAAGGGTCAAGAGCTTGGCCGTTTTGAGCTAGGGTCATCAATAGTCTTGATATCAGATAAAAGGCTGTTCCCAAACTACGAGCCTGTCAAACAGCCGATAAAAGCAAGAGGGTCATTGTTCCAATAGGTTTTGGAGCTCTTTCCTGTCCTTATCCCCTATATCCGCTTCTGGTGATGTCTTTGGTTTTACGTCAGATCTTACAGGTTTTTTCACTGGTTCTTTAACCACAGCCTCTTTTTCGTTATCCTGTGCTGGCATATCGGTTTCAGTGGTTTTCTGAGAAGACCCAAAAGACCTCACATATTCTTCAATGTACGTTTGTATCTTCCTTCCTTTGTATTCAAGCTGTGACACGATTATCAATATTATAAGCAACAGGACTAGTTTAATTATAAACTTCACTTTACCCCTCCGTTTATGACTTCCTTCCACCTTTTAGCTCCTCAAGCACCAGCTTTGTTATGCTCTTTAGCACGTCGTAAACACCTGTGCCGTTAGTAGCAACGGTCTCGAACTCAGGAGCGGAATATGGATTAAGCTCTTTTGATATCTCTTCAACAGGGACTACTCCAACCGCATCCCTTTTGTTATATGCGAACACCAAAGGTATGCTTTCTATGCTGTAGCCGTAATCCTCTATATATTCAGAAAGCTTTGCCAGCGACTTTTTATTGGCTTCCATTCTTTCACGCTGTGAATCAGCCACGAACACTATACCGTCTACACCTTTAAGTATGAGCTTTCTGCTGGACTCATAAGGTATCTGGCCCGGCACAGTATAAAGATGGAACCTGGACCTGAACCCGTTTATATCTCCCATCTCCATAGGCAGGAAATCAAAGAACAGCGTCCTTGAATTATCATCACTAACAGCTATAAGCTTTCCCCTAGAAGCAGGGTCGGACGTTTCATATATGTGTTTAAGGTTCGCCGTCTTCCCGCTAAGGCCAGGCCCGTAATAGACTATCTTGCAGTTTATCTCTTTTGATGAATAGTTTATAAACGACATGATCCTCTTCCTGCGCTCATAGTGTTAAATAGCTCCCTCATCTTTGAGGCTGTTTTATCAAGGTTCTCTTTTATCCTGAATATGTCCACTGTCTTAGGGAATAGCATTACCATAAAAACGCTCTTAGAAACAGAGTATATGGCAAAACGCCCTCTAGTGCCTTCACTGAACAGGCAGATCTCGTCATCATTGATGCCGTTAAGGAACGTATAAAGCTCTCTTGATCTTGCGCAGATCAAAGAAACCGATTCTGCTATCATCGGAAGGTCCACATCACCACACTCGCCCAGCATATTGCCGCCTGCATCAACAAGCGCAAAGCCCACAGCGTTCGTGGAAGTATAGGTGTTCTCCATAAGGAACTTTATGCTCTCAAAGGTCTTGTCTAGCATGATATATCCTGCCTTTCTTCTATCGCCCTGCAAAGTGTTGTGTCATCAACATAATCTATGCTTGCCCCTGCAGGAACACCCCTGGCAAGTCTTGAGACCCTTATTTTTAAGTCGGTGATGGACTTTGCTATGTACATGGTCGTAGCATCACCCTCTATACTTGGGTTAAGCGCTATAACCAGTTCGCCTACATTACCGCTCCTTACCTTGTCAAAAAGTTCAGCTAATTTTATATCAGATGGACCTATACCGTCTAAAGGAGCAATAACGCCATGTAGCACATGATAAGATCCCCTAAAGCCGCCTCTTTCTATGACGAAGATGTCCTGAGGCCTTTCAACCACGCAAAGTGAACGCTTATCCCTTGAGTCATCCGAACAGATCCTGCATTCATCGTCGACAGAATAGCCAAAGCAGGTCCTGCATATCTTTATCCTGTCCTTTACCTGTTTTACAGCATCACTAAAACCTTCAGCGTCCAGATCGCGTGAATCAGCTATATGGAAAGCTATCCTGTAAGCGGTCTTTATGCCAAGACCCGGAAGCCTGCTCAACTCTCTCGCAAGTTTTTCTATAGGTTCAGGAATGTAAGACATGCCGTCTTTATTCTCCTAGTATATTTTTACGTTCTTGACCTTTGCGCCCATTACCTGGATAGCGCCTTTTACCGTGTCTTTATCCAGAAGGTCTTTTTTTGTCTTAAGCTTGGTCTCTACCCTCTGCATAACGGCCGCGTTCCTCATGTCTATTTTATACATTCCACCGTAAAGTTCATATAGAATTTCCTGAATAGTTGACCAGACCTTTTGTGTTATGTTGGAAATAAGTTCAGGATGGTCAGAACAGTCCACCACAAAGGTTTTCCCGTCCTCAAGCCCTGAATAGGTGAACTTGTGGAGTATTTCCCCCATTTCCTTATCCTTTGAATATACGGCCTTTAGGACACTATTCCACTCAGGCTCTTGTCTGGGTTGAAGTGTTTTTTTTTCAGCCGTTGGCATAGTGGGTGCACTAGTTATCTTATCTATATTACCAAGTTTGCTTATAAGCTCAGAAACGCTCGCATTGCTCGGTTTTGAGCACATAGAGAGCAATGAAACGTCGAACATGGTCCATGCATAAGATGACTTAACTGTCTCTTCTGCACATTCATGGGCCATATAGAACCACTGTTCAGCGTCAGCGCTCGTAATGGACTGAGCGATGTTCTTTAATTCATTTATCTCATGGTCCGGCAGCATATCGCCCAAAAGATCCCCGAGCCCGTTCTTTACGAACAAGAGTTCCTTGAACACATCAACAAGGTTATCTGCGACTTTCTTGACCTCATATCCGTCGTCAAAAAGCTTTCTGCTAAGTGTAAGTGCCGTCCTTGGGTCGCTAGAAACTATGCTCTTTGCCATATCAAAGATCATGGACCTGTCTATAAAGCCAAGTACAGATTTAACTTCTTCTCGTCCAAAGTTCTTGCCTGCGAACGATATCACCTGGTCAAGTATGGAGAGGGAGTCCCTAAGGCTTCCCCTTGCCTCTCTTGCTATTGCGTACAGCGCTTCTGGAGCGGCAGTAACACCCTCTTTATCCGTTATATCTTTTATAGTCGCTGTAATTGCATCAACTGTAAGCTTTTTAAAATCAAAGCTCTGGCATCTTGAGACTATGGTCTGTGGTATCTTTGCAGGTTCTGTTGTAGCAAAGATGAACACACCGTGCGCAGGAGGCTCTTCCAGCGTCTTAAGAAGCGCATTGAACGCTGACGTTGAGAGCATGTGTACTTCGTCTATGATGTATATCCTGTATTTCTCGCTTACAGGAGGATACATTATGTTCTCTCTTATTTCTCTTACTGAATCTACGCCGTTATTGGAAGCTCCGTCTATTTCCTGTACGTCTATGGATGCGGACTTTGATATCTCTATACAGCTCTTGCACTCATTGCATGGCTCTGCATCTTTTGGGTTCTGACAGCAAAGGGCCTTTGCAAGCAGCCTTGCCACAGAGGTCTTTCCTACACCTCTTGAACCAGAGAACAGATACGCAGAGGCAGTTCTGTTGTTCAAAATAGAGTTCTTTAATGTCTTTATTATGTGGTCTTGACCCTTAACGTCGCTAAACGTTGCCGGCCTCCACTTTCTGGCTAAGACCTGATATGAATTAAGCACCTTATACCCCCAAAGATGATCAACTATAGGCGACCGGTGGTGGCACGCGGAACACACATCTTACCGTTGCTTCTTTTCAGATCTGGCGGGGTTCAAAGGGCTCACGCCGCCGCCTTGCCAGTCACCGATAACAAGGATTATCAAACAATGAACTTAGTGTCCAGCTGTATACTAAAGCCCGGACTTATTGAATAGAACGTTAAAACTCAATTATTTCGATATCATCTTCGTTAGACTGCCCCTGGCCCACTATGACAAGGCCTAGTTTTTTGTCCCCTGCACCAAGTATCCTAAGGCCCTCGTCTTCATTGACCGCAACAAAGACCTTTGCCTGTTCCCGTTCTGCAAGGTAGCTAAGCCCCACCACTGTAACGCCTTTAACAAGGTTCTCAACTGCAGGGGCGTTTGATCTGTCTACGATGTCAACAATTATGCCCGGATAAAGCATCTCTACGGGAAGCTCAGATATATCAAAGATCATGCTCACCGCCTTCTTGCCCCTCATGGCCTCTTCAAGCAGGACGGCAGAGTTGCTATCATCACTTGGCGAAGGATATGCTTTTATGGCCCTCACAAGCAGTAGTGTCACACACATGGCCCCCACCGCCATTACAGCGACTATCTTCTTACTTCCTAGTACTGTTCTTAGCCGCCTCTTCAAGCCGGCCGTATAGCTCATTAAGGGCTTCATCTTTTTTATCCTCCAAAGGTTTATCGTCAAATGGTCTTGAAGGTTTTCTTATCTTTATGCTGTAAGCGTCCTCCATATCTATTGACGAACTTGAGCACTGTACACCATTACCGCATTCGCCTTTAAAAAATACTGAGTGCACGGCATCCCTCATTTCAGAGTCTATTTTTATCCTTTCATCTATCCTCTTAGAGAACATAACACTGCCGAGTATAAGCGGTACAGCAACTATCATCACGCAGATAAGCTCAATAAGCATTTTTCATCTCTCCTCCCCAGCTGCTCTTTGTGGGTGCAAACCAGTTCTCTTTGGTCGACGAATAATCCCTGCTGTACAGACAGCCGTAAGACGGCACAGGCCCTGATCTATGCTTTATGCAAGCCGTATCAAAAATGTCCTTGTTGAACTCTATTAGGCCGGGAATGGTCATAAAAAAAAGATCAATAGGAGGCTGTCTCCTGTAAGTAAGGTAATGTATCCCACACACCATGCCAAGGCCGTTAGTTCTTCTTAGCTTAAGATCAAGTATTGGCGCATACACCTTCAGCCTCAATAAAAGAAAGTCCTGGTATTTTTGCAGGCCAGAACACACCGCGTCCAGCACCTTAACAAGTCCTGCAAGCTGTGGAGTAAAAACAAGCACAGATGAAAGCAGGCCTATCCTTTTTAACTGCTTGTTGGCCCAGGAAACCTCATTAACAGTATCTGAATAAAGCCCTATCACAGATAGAACGTGTGCGTCTTTTTTGTTCTGGTCCTCCATTACCTTGCCCGCGGCTAAATATATGCGGTTTACCTCCAGGACCATGCAAACAACTATAAACAGGACTATACAGCAAACCGCCGTCATGCTCCCCTCCCTATTTATAAAATATCTCATGACGAAGATCCCCCATCCGAAGCTTCCTTTTGAACTTCAGCTTTGGAGTGAACACTCCCTCTACCTCTATAGAATTCAAGGACGGTCTTACCCTTATCTTCTTAAATATTGGCTTGAACTTTGAACTTACTTTTACAGCGTCTTTATAGGCATATTCTTTACCGTAAAAGACCTTTCCCCTTTCGTAGAAGAACGCAGAAGTGCCAGCCATGAGCTTGTATACAAGATAGATGCAAAACACCAATAGCAGAAAGAACATGGCGGCCAGTTTTACCGACGATAGAATGATCTCAAACAACGCCATCAGTTAGAGGCCTTCTTGTTAGAGTTCTTATTAAAATCAGCCATGCCTCTTCTTGTCACATATTTTTCTTCAAGAGTAGGAAGGTCTTTCCCAACGTTACTCCCTCTTTCTTGAAGGCTGGAAGTTATCTCTGCAAGTTTAACCCTCACGGTCTGGCCTAACAACTCAGTGATACCTATAGCCGCTATGGCAAGCAGTGCGACCAGTATTATGTACTCTATCATCCCTTGTCCTTTTCTATTCATAAGCACCTCCATTTTTTAAAAAGTAAGGTGCAAAGAACAGGCTAAGCCCTGGACCACAGAATAAGGTCCTGAGATGTCCAAGAAACGATACTAATTGTCAGATAATGGATAGAGGCTAAAGAAGATCGTTGGTGGCTCTGGTGAATTCGCAGACGCCTGATTCACATTTTGCAGTACCTTGATCGCAGGCAGGCATAGCGCCTATTGCAGTGCAGGCAACATTATCGCACTCAAAAAGGGCCTGAAACTCAACAGCGTCATTTATGTTGACCGCTATTGATTCACCGCCGTTCGCACAGTCACAGCATCCGTTCTGAGCATATATGCAGTCGCTATCATCGTTACAGTTCCTGTATGAAAGTGTCTCTTCCCTTGATAATTTACCGGCATCAATACCAGAAACACCGTCTATGGTGCCGCCGGCACAACCGCATAAGACAAAACATAAGCTGATGATTTTTTTGTTAATGATCATTTTACATATACTATAAAACTAGAAACGAGTTTTTCAAGGTCTTTGTTAAGCTTTTGGTCCTTCAATTCATCTTTCTCATTAAAAGCCTCGTGAGCCAAAGAAAGAGAGAACATATCTGGATATACATGTGCACCTAGAGCCTCTAGTGACACTCTCAGCGACCAAAGGCCACGGTTCCCGCCAACCATTGAAGGTGATGCAGACATAAGCAGTATCTGTTTACCCCTAAAAGGCTGTGGTTTGGTCCTTGATACCCAGTCTACGGCGTTCTTAAGCACACCTGGTACAGAAAAATTATATTCGGGGCTGGAAATTATTATGGCCTCAGCCTCGTCCATCTTTTGTTTTAAAGCCAGTGCATTAGCAGGGATCGCTTTCTCCTCTATATCCTGGCTGTAAAGCGGCATTTCAAAGTCCTTAAGCTCTACATGCTCCACTTTAGCCCCATTAACTGAAGACATAGTGGATGCAAGCTTAAGAAGCTTCCTGTTAAGAGAGTCTTTCCTTAAAGAAGGGCATATAGTTAGTATTTTCATATATTTTAATTGGCGGGGCCGACGAGACTCGAACTCGCGACCTCTGGCTTGACAGGCCAGCGTTCTAACCGACTGAACTACGACCCCGTTTTAAGACCTGATTTTTGTATTCCATAGGGATTTGGATGTCAATTAAAAAGTAGCTACGGTCTGGAGCAAAGAAAAAGCCTTCTCGGCATATGCTTTGTCGTCTACCAACACCGGTTCTTCAAGTACTTTAAAGCTGGTCTTTCTTGCCCTCATTTCCTTTAGGGCCATGGCATGAAGACCATGTCCGCTCTTATATGCGACAACGTGTGCAAGCAGTCTTGTGCCGCTCCCGCAAAGGGCCATGTCACCCATTATGTCCAGGACCTTATGCCTTACGAACTCATCGTCGTAACTCATGATGGTCTTGTTAACAACACCGTTGTTATCAAGAACAAGTGCATTTTCATATGAGCCGCCAAGTGCAAGTCCTTTTTCTTTCAACTTTGCAACTTCGTTCAAAAATCCAAAGGTCTTTGCCTTGGCTACCTCAGCAACGTAATTGAACGTGTTATGTCTATACTCAAAATGCTGTAAGCCAACACTAGGATGTTTATAGTTAACACGACAGGATATTTTGAACTCAGACGATGGAAGCAGATAAATGAACCTGTCATCCAAAGAAACAGAGATCGGTTTTACGACCTGGACATATTTTACCGGCGCATCCTGCTCAACTATTCCGGCGTTCTCAAGACTATCCACATATGCGAGCGAACTTCCGTCCAATATAGGAAGCTCAGGCCCGTAAACTTCTATCAATGCATTGTCAATATTAAGACCTCTTATGGCAGACATAAGGTGCTCTATGGTGGCTATCCTTACTTTTTTACTGCCTATAACGGTACTAAGCTGTGTATCTACCACATTGTTCCACAGCGCCTTTATTTGAGGTCTTTTAGGAAGGTCAGCCCTTACAAACACTATACCAGTATTAACAGGGGCCGGATTAATAACGACCCTGACATTATCTCCAGTATGTAAAGCTACACCTGAAAACTCTATTTTACCCTTGATAGTTCTTTGCAAAAGCTTCATAAGTCTATGTCCCTTATATATAAGATATATCTTAAATGCTACAAAAAATTGCTTTTTTTAGACTCAATAAGCCATTGTATTGACAGGATTTTTTAGAAAAGTCCCTGTTTTGAGACCCCAAAATGCTTGTAGGCAAGGGGGGTGGCCACCCTTCCACGGGGGGTCTTTGCCAGGTATCCGCACTGTATAAGAAACGATTCGTATAGGTCTTCTATGGTATTAGGTTCTTCACCTATACATGAAGCAAGGGTGGTTAGCCCAACAGGGCCTCCTTCGAACTTTTCTATGATAGTAAGCATGATCTTTCTGTCCATCTCGTCAAAACCCTTTTCATCAACATCGAGCATATTAAGGGCCTTATCGGCGACATCCTTTGTTATGACACCGTCTGCCTTTATCTGAGCATAATCCCTTACTCGTCGTAAAAGTCTATTAGCTACCCTTGGAGTGCCTCTTGAACGCCCTGCAAGTTCCGTTGCACCGTCCTTTTTTATATCAACCCCGAGTATGCCTGCAGAACGTATTATTATCTTTGCAAGGCTTTCTACGTCGTAATAATCAAGCCTGTGAGAGAACCCGAACCTGTCCCTTAAAGGGGCCGCTATAAGTCCTGCCCTCGTGGTCGCACCTATAAGTGTGAACTTCGGCAGCGGTATCTTTATTGCCTTTGCTCCAGGGCCCTGACCTATTATCACGTTAAGCTCAAAGTCTTCCATCGCTGGATATAAGGTCTCTTCAACTGTTTTGCTAAGTCTGTGTATCTCGTCTATAAATAGCACGTCGTTCTCGCCCAAACTTGTAAGTATGGCAGCAAGGTCGCCGGATTTTTCAAGCGCAGGCCCAGAGGTAACACGTATAACACAGCCAAGCTCGTTGGATATGACGCTGGCCAAAGAGGTCTTGCCAAGCCCAGGAGGTCCATGGAACAGGCAGTGATCAAGAGCTTCCCCTCTTGCCTTTGTGGCTTTTATGAACAAGGAGAGCTTTTCCTTAAGACCTTCCTGACCTATGAACTCGTCTAAAAGTTTAGGCCTGAGGGTTTGCTCGTACTGAGCTTCGTCCTCGTTAAGTACCGGGTCCAGATTTGTTTCGAATTCTGTGCTCAAGCCATGCTCCTAAGTGTTTCTCTAAGTATCTCTTCCACTTTTCGTCCGCCGTTTATATCGTTAAGACGAGGTTTTAACGCATCAACAGCCTCGTTCCTTTTATAGCCAAAACCTACCAAAGCCTCAACAAGTTCATCATAGGTGGACCTTTCCTCTCCGGCAAAACTTACTGTATCACCGCTGGTCACAGTCCCTAATTTATCCCTTAGCTCTATTATTATCCTCTCTGCTGTTTTTTTGCCTATACCAGGGACTTTTGAAAGAAGGCTTACATCTTTGGAAGAGATGACCCTTACAAGTTCCTGGACGCTGAAGAAAGATATTATACCCAAGGCCGTTTTTGGCCCTACTCCGCTCACCGAATATAGTTTCCTGAACACCATTTTCTCTGATGGATCGCCAAACCCGAACAGCGTTATTGAATCTTCCCTTACTACAGTGTCTATATAAAGTTTTACCACAGAGCCCCTGTCCGCAGTAAAAGTAGCAGGCACCCTTACGGCATAGCCTACGCCATTAACATCAACTACCGCTTCTCCAGCGACTATATCAACGTATGTTCCTCTCAATACAGCTATCATGCAGAAGCCCTCCTGAAAGGGACGGTGTTAAGATGACAGATAGAGATGGCTATTGCATCAGCGGCGTCGTAAGGCCTTATGTTCTTGACGCCGGTCAAAAAACCTACCATCTGGGCCACCTGTTCTTTACCAGCCCCGCCATAACATGATACCGCTTTTTTGATCTCTTTTGGAGTATATTCATGCACCTCAAGCCCAAGATTAACGGCTGCTGTAATGGCTGCACCCCTGCCCTGGCCAAGCTTTAAAGCGCTCTTTGCATTAACAGAAAAGAACACGTCCTCTATTGAGACCGCATCAACATTATAATCTTTTATGGTCTTTTGGACGAAGCTGAATATCTTGCCGAGCCTTAGGCTCATGGCCTCTGAACTAGAAAGTTTAAGCACGTCATAATGAATGAGCTTATAGCTTGAGCCCTGGGTCTCTACTATCCCAACCCCCATCCTTACCGTACCGGGATCTATCCCCAAAACCCTCATTTGATACTCCCTCTATACGGAGAGCTTTGCCATCTCCTCGTCGTCTATATCAAAATTAGAATGGACTTTCTGCACATCGTCGTGATCTTCAAGGTTCTCTATCAGCTTCAACATATTCTCTGCGTCTTTACCCGTAAGTTTTATAGTCGTAGAAGGCACCATCGACACTTCTGCACTCTCTATCTTTATGCTCTTTGCCTCTATAGCTGTCTTTACAGGCTCCAAAGAGTTTGGGTCCGTATAGACAAAGAACGTGTCCCCTTCTGTTACAACGTCCTCAGCACCAGCCTCTAGGCCTACTTCCATAAGAGCGTCCTCGTTGGTGGAAGAAGTAGAAACTGTTATCACGCCTTTCTTTTTGAACATCCAGGCAACAGAGCCTGACTCACCAAGATTGCCGTTAGAGCGAGTAAAAACGTGTCTTATATCAGAAACCGTTCTGTTCTTGTTATCTGTAAGGACTTCAACCAGTACAGCTGTACCGCCAGGTCCGTAACCTTCGTAAACAACATCTTCATAGGTAGCCGCACCCTCAAGTTCGCCGGTGCCTTTCTTTATCGCCCTTGCGATGTTGTCGTTAGGCATATTTGCAGTTCTTGCAGTTAACACCGCTGTTCTAAGTCTTGCGTTAGTTTCCGGGTCCCCTCCGCCGTTCTTTGCAGCAACTGTAAGTTCTTTTATCAGCTTCGTGAAAAGCTTGCCTCTTTTTGCGTCGGCAGCTCCTTTTTTGTGCTTGATCGAACTCCATTTATTATGACCTGACATAAATTAAAGATCCCCCTACTGTATTATTCTTGTACCTTTTGGCGCTTTAAAAACGAATTCCTTGCTTGTAAGCTTTTTGGGAAGCCTTTTAAAGTCCCTGACCTCTATAAAAACTTTAGAGCCATCTATATCCTCAAACTCAATGCTGTCAAGCCTAAAATCGGTTCTGTCATCAATGTTGACCACGGCCCAATTGTACCCTTTTTTCCTGCCACCTTTTATGTACAGCTCCTTTAGACCCTTTTTGGACTTTGAGTCCTTTAGCATAGAGGTTTTGTGCTCAAGATCAAGTATCAGCGACTGTATACCCTTGTCCGTATTTGAGTCCCTTACGGAGAGTGTTGGTATATCCCCTTCTTCTTCTGGCGGGGAGTATATCCACATCTTCTTGCCGT
>JAKLHL010000080.1 GCA_022710165.1 Bdellovibrionales bacterium
AGCGGAGGGAACGATAACCCTATAACACCCGATGAGCCTATAATCCCAACAGAGGACCCCCAGATACATTGGGGAACAGCGGGGATAGTTACTAACGCTTTGAGTGACTATATTGAGATCTCCGATATTGCCGTTCAGGAAGATAATAAAGTTATCGTAGTAGGAAGATCATGTGTAATGGCCGCCTTTGGTCCGGAGAACTGCTCTGCAGTAATAGCAAGGTTTAACCCTGACGGCACTCTTGATACAAGCTTTAGCGACGATGCTGATGGTTATGATACTATACATTATGGTTATTGCACCACGACAGAGAACGCTTTTGCCTCAGTAGCTATACTTTCTGATGGAAGGATAGCGGCAGGAGGTTATTCAAGATCTTCAGGGATGTGCAAGATAAACGTTACGTATGCTATGCTTGCCGTCTATGACAGCAACGGAGTATTGGACCCAAGCTTTAGCCCGGCAGGTAACCTTGGCGATGGTGTTGCAGAAGAGAACACTACTGCGATGACTGAATACTTTAGTATTGTCCTTGCACAGCCTGATGGGAAACCTGTAGTAGGATTAGATTATGGGGGAGCCGTTAATTTCAGGGTAATAAGATATGATACCAGTGGAGCACGAGATATGACTTTTGGTGTTGGGGGCATGGCAACAGTTGCGGTAACTGAGCTAGTTTCACACTCCTTGTATTCAGGACACCTTCGCGACGACGGTAGTATGATCTTTGTGGGTTCAGTAAATGATGATTTTGGTATAGCCCTTTTGAATAGTACTGGAGGCACTTTAGATAAGGGCATGGTGGATATAGAGGGCCTCGGGAACAGCGATTATGCTTTTGGTATAGATCTTCAAAGCGACGGGAAGATAATAGTAGGAGGTATAACTACCGATGGTGTTTTTACCAGAGTGGCCCTTACGAGGATAGATCCAGTTAAAGGGACTGTAGATACAAGCTTTGGTACAAGTGGCTTTGTTACAACAAGTGTGGGTAATGATGATTCCGTCGAGCTAAGGGGCCCAAGAGCGATACATGTAGACCCGCAGAACAGGATAATTGCAGTAGGATCAGCCTCCTATGATGGCTTTACTCAGATCAATGGTATGGTCATAAGATATAATTCAAATGGTTCTTTGGATACGACCTTTGCAGGGGATGGCATCTTTGAAGACGACGTCGGTGGAGAGACCATGACTGCTTTGCGTGCTGTAACAATGAGAGGCACTACGATCATGGCGGCTGGATTGACTTATATGGGAGGCACCCGCAACGCTTTATCTATCTGTCTTGATAAGGACGGTAACTACTACTAAGGCTATGGCGTAATCTCCGTCGTGGCTTATTGAAACACTTATACCTAATTTAGAAAGTTTATTATCTTTAAGTTCTACCTTTGGTACCTTTCCCTTTATCTTTATGCTCTTTAGGTCAGCTATTTTCTTGAAAGGGTTCAACGCCTTTATTACAGCCTCTTTAGCTGCAAAACGTCCTGCAAGTCCGGGGTAGGGGTCTTTCCTGTCTATTATGTGGGCTATCTCCTCTTTTGAGAAGACCCTTTTTATGAATGGGTTTTCCAGTGAAGGACCACCGTGTTTTTCTACCAGCTTTTTTATCCTCGGTATGTGGACTATGTCAACGCCGCAGGTCTGCTTCATTGGTTACCTTTCACTATCTCGGTCATCTCTTTTACAGCATTTGCAAGACCATCAAGAACGGCCCTGCTGATTATGGAATGTCCGATATTGAACTCGCTGATGCCGTTATTCTTACCGCAGAGAGGCCTTATGTTAAAGTAATCAAGTCCGTGTCCTGCGTTGCATTTTAATTCTATTTCATTTGCATACTTTATTGCTTGAAGCACTCTTGAGAGCTCGTTGTCCCTCTTTAGCCCTATCGGGGCGTTGGCGTAAGAGCCAGTGTGTATCTCAACTGCTATCGCGCCGGTCTTTTTTGCGGAGTCTATTTGGGCCATGTCAGGCTCTATGAAAAGAGAGACCTCTATGCCGTTACCCTGAAGTTCTTCTACCAGTGACTTTATTTTTTCGAACTGTTTTTTTACGTTAAGTCCGCCTTCGGTGGTTAGTTCCTCCCTTTTTTCAGGGACTATGCAGGTCATCTCGGGTTTTATCCTTTTTGCTATTTCTATCATTTCCTTGGTTGCTGCCATCTCAAGGTTGAGTATGCTGCTTAGTGAAGCCCTTAGGCCTTCAACGTCTTTATCCTTTATGTGACGGCGGTCTTCTCTTAGATGTACAGTGATGCCTTCAGCTCCGTGAAGCTCGCAAATGCTTGCGGCAGCGATGGGATCTGGATATACAGTGCCCCTTTGGTTCCTTAGCGTTGCAACGTGATCTATATTAACAAAAAGACGGCTCATTAATCCTCCTCGGTGTCTTCCTCGTCATCTTCGTCCTCTTCATCCATGATGTCCTCAACTTCCTCTGATATGGACATCAGTTCCTCTTCTAGTTTTTTGAAATTTCCTTTTTCCTCTTTAAGTATCTTTATGCAGCTTTTTGCGGCTTCTGCGGCCTTTTTTCCTTTGCTGATAACGTCGTCAATGCTTATCTCCTGACGGCGAAGTTCTTCTGCGATGTTCTTTAAAGTGCTAAAGTTCTCTTCGTATTTTTTGCTTTCTTTTGCCATATATTACTCCTTTTTATCTACTTTGACCTTTCCGTCAACAAATTCTATCACTGCAGAACTCTCCATCTGCTTTATGCTCTTTATAAGGCTGTTCTTTGTGTTCCAAACCAAGGCATAACCTCTTTTCAAGACCGAGCTGTGGTCATAGGCCTCTATGAGACCCTGAATGGAGACTAGCTGTTCCTCGCTCCTCTCAAAGAAACGTCTTATCTCGTGGGCGACACTCTGGACGTTGGTCTTTATCTTTTCAACGTTAACGGAAAAAACCCTCTTAACAGAAGAGAGGACATCCTTTAGATATCCGCTGACAAGCGCCTCTTCCCTTATGAACCTTTGGGAAAGAGCAATGTTTATTTCCTGTACTTCCACCGCAAGGTCCTGTTTTACCTCGTTCAAGGTCTGCCTTAAATATGCACCGATCCCTGAGGGTGTGGAAGGTATGGGCGTTAAATGTGAACAAAGCTCTATTGCATGCTGGTCCTTGTCGTGTCCTATGGCTGTTATTATCGGAAGCTTTGAAAGACAGACCGCCTTGCAGAGTTCGTAGTCGTTGAAAACAGAAAGTTCTGCGCTTGAACCTCCGCCCCTTGCTATGAGTATCACATCCAGGTCCAGCTTTTTTGAGAGGCTGTTCAGCTTTGATATGGCGTCAACGATACTTGATACGGCGCTCTTCCCTTCAACACGCGCTGCTACAAAATAAATATTAAAGAAATCCTTGGCGTCGTCCATGGCCGAGCTAATGTCCTGAACACTGGTGCCTTGATCTGAACTTATAAGTCCTACGTTCTTTATCAAGCGGGGCAGGCTTAATTCTTTTTGCAGTCCAAGGAAACCTTCAGCTTCAAGTTTTGTAAGCGTGATGTTCTTTTCGTTCGCAAGTACAGACGTCGTATATTCCGGGATTATATCAACGACCCTGAGCACAAAAGATATCCTTTTTTGTGTGCTTACATAAGGCTCAACTATCAGCATTACGGGTACATCTTTTGTGAGCCTGTCCACGACCCCTGCGGTCTTTAACTTTTTTTGTATGTTGTGGAAGTTGCCGATGTAGAAAGAAAGATTAAAGGTCATGTTCTCTTTCTCATCCTTTAGGTCCATATACGCAAAAGAAGGATAGACACTAGGGTCAGACGCTATGACGCCCCTTAGTATGATGGGCCCGTGAAAGGAACTCTTAACGGCGAGGCTTAAATGTTCGCGTAGTTCCGAGATGGTGTATAGAGGAAGTCCATCGAACTGGCTTGGTATCCTTATTAAGGGTAGTTCAGGGTTCTTTTTCATTAAAGGCAAAGATATCTTTAATTGCTCAAGCTGTACAGATTTTGTTCGGACGTAACAATATTGGCCATTTGTTACACTGTAAGTAACTGTAATTACTGGTTTTAACTTTGGCATGAATTATGCTTCAAATAAGGGCTGGAGGGCTGCCCCTGATGAGACACTTATTTGTTCTCTTGTGCCTTGCCTTTATGTCTTCCGGCCTTTTTTCCCAACAGGACCTTAGGCATGATCTTGGGCGAAATCTTAGATCAAATATTCAACAGCAATTAACAAAAGATGAAGCGATCAGATCGTTGGAGACTTTAACCAGTGAGCCTGGTCTTGACCTGGATAGCTATCTTGAGCTCGTGATGAAGATGATGTCAGAGAACCAGCTAAAGATGGAGGGCGAGGTAAGGACTCTTTTTATGGGGACAGAAGAAAAAGAAGGCATATATGGTTTTATTTCAAGGATAGAGGATAAATCAATAACCAAGATGGCATTCATTGTACTAGTCGGTGGAGCTACATCCAGCAACGCCGCTATACTTACCAGATATGAAGCAGCTACTATCAATAAAGGTTATGAGAGCATGGGGATGAAAGACGGTTACTTGGCAGTTACTTCAGAACCCGGGATGAAAAAAAGTTTTATGGAGAGGTTCAATGATTTCTGTTTGAGGATGTTCGGCAATATGCCTCAGAATAAAGACATATATCAGGGCAAAGGTTACAGCCCTATAAAGTTTTAAGAGTATTGGAGGGTTTTTATGAGATCTTTTATTTTTCTGTTGATGAGTTTTATGACACTTTCTTTGGCACATGCACAGGGAGATGGAGGGTCTTTTGATGGATCTAAAATAGACAGACTTAAGTCTAGTGGTGTTTTCAGTCCTAAAAGAATGGACCAGAGAAGTGCATTGTTCGCTCTTAGCCACTATCTTGGTATAGAGGACTACACAGAAGAGACAAGAGAGTATAACTATTATGTGTATGACCAAAGTCTTACAGGGAAGATTGTGCAGGAGCAGTACCCTGGTCTTTATGATGGGTCGACTAATATGGGGAGCACATATAAAGCAATGGACCTTTTGCTCGGGAAACTTGCTGAAACTTCTTTTGATCTCGACGACAAGACAATAAAGCTCTTGTTCGGTACAGAGGAAGAATATGGGATTTATGAGTTCATCTCAAGACAGCATAGAACTGAAAAAGTGGACACTTTCCTGCTTTTAGTAGGGCTAGTATCTCTTTCTGTAGATGACCTCCACAAGAATCTTACGAGGGATAACCTTAATTTTATAAAGACCACATTTGAATCAATAGGCGTTACTTCAGAGGTAAAACTGGCTTTAGCAGAGGGGATCTTGAATGATGATAATTCAAAATTGGAAGTATTTAACAGCTCGCTCGAAAAAAATATGAAGCGTTTTTTTGGGAAGGTCCCAGCTTCGTCTTACCAGGCAAAGGTTAACAAAGGGATCAGAGTTACTTTAAGATATTAAAGGAAAATATTTTATGAAAAATCCTAAATTAATTTATGCTTTGTTACTTTGTATCTCTTCTTATGTATGGGCTGATGGTTCAGCGATGCTGTTGGATAGGCAGGATTATCCTTCTGAATTAAATAATAACAACGCTGTTCTGGATGTAGTAAAGGTGTCTGGCAGTAATGACCGGGGCTTTGACTCTGGGGATGATTGTTTGGGGCTTTTGCTCAATGCTTTCAAGTTCAGGTTCTCAGAACATGGTAACGCCGTTGGCCAGTTAAAATTATTCAATAAAGAGGGTCTCAAGGCCTGTTATACTATTGAAGTTCAGCACAGCGTGAAACTTGCCTGTGTCGATATAAAATTCTTCCTAAAAACAGAGAGGATATCAACCACGTATGGCCTTGCTGTTATTTTAGAGAAGACAATGCCTATGGACCTGTATGTTTATTCCTCTAACCTTAAATTGATGGATTAGTCTGAGAAAGTTTTTATTGGAGCGGGACACGGGGTTCGAACCCGCGACCTCAACCTTGGCAAGGTTGCGCTCTAGCCAACTGAGCTAGTCCCGCTTCATGAAGCCAACAGGACAGATTATTAAACATACCTTTGACACTTGGTCAATAATATTTATTGTATAGTATTAAAAGTTCCCTGATAATAACAATTAACTATGACAGAGCAGTACGTTTTTGATTTTTTGCCCGGACAACCCCTGCCGTTAGGCGCAACGGTCTTGGAGAGCGGGGTCAACTTCTCTCTTTTTTCAAGGAATGCCGATTCTGTGACCCTCGTTATCTATGAGACTGACATACAGCAGATGCCACTTTTCAGGTATGAGCTTGATCCTGTAATAAATAAAACAGGTGATGTTTGGCACTGTTTTGTAAAGGGGCTGAAAGAGGGACTTTGGTACGGTTATTTTGTGGACGGCCCTTATGAACCAAAGGCAGGGCACAGATTCAACCCTAATAAACTGCTTTTAGACCCTTATGCAAGGGCTGTTTCCATAATCCGTCCTATGGACTTGAAAGAACTGTACGGATATGACACTGAGAGCGAATTAAAAGACCTTAGTTTTTCCACTTTACACTCAGACAGGGTCGCTCCCAGGGCCTGCATAATAAGGACCCATTCCAATTGGAGCATAAAGCACAACAGGACCAAACTTAAGGACCAGATAATATACGAACTGCATGTTAAGGGTTTTACCTATCATAACAGCTCCGAGGTGGAGGATCCC
>JAKLHL010000081.1 GCA_022710165.1 Bdellovibrionales bacterium
AAGTTACAGCCCTGATGATAGACCCAATAGAGAAAAAACCGCTCTATCATTTTTATCCAGGCAGCAAGACCCTTTCAATAGCCCTTAACGGCTGTAACCTTAAATGTAAATTCTGCCAGAACAGCGATATATCTCAAATAGAAGATCCCTCAAAGATAGAGGGAGAAGAGTTGCTGCCGGAAGAGATAATCAAAATAGCTAAGGCTAAGAACGTTTCCATAATATCATATACGTATACAGAGCCTACTGTGTTCTATGAGTATATGATAGAAACGGCGATGCTTGCTAAAACAGCCGGGATGCAGAACGTCGTGGTTACTAACGGATTTATGAACCCTGCGCCATTGAAAGAGCTTATAAAGTTCACCGATGCCTTTAATGTAGATCTTAAGAGTTTTAGACAACCAGTCTATGAAAAAGTCATTGGCGGCCGCCTTGATCTGATACTTGAGAACCTGGAAACGATCTCAAAAAGCCATTCCTGGCTGGAAATAACGACTTTGATAGTTCCCGACATCAATAATTCAAAAGAAGAGATAGAGGATATAGCGAGATTTATACATGCTTTAGGTGCAGGGATACCTTGGCACGTTAGCAAATTCCATCCGAGCTATAAGATGATGGATGCAAAGGAAACAAGTATAGAGGACCTTCTTTTTGCATATACGGTAGGCAAGTCCCTTGGCCTTAAGCACATATATATCGGCAATGTGATGGATAGGAAAATGTCCTCTACGTACTGTGCTTCATGCGGGACGGAAGTCATAGGCAGAGAAGGATATTCTATTTACATTAAGGATGAGCTAAGCTCTTTAAAGGGCAAATGCCCTAATTGCGGCACAGCGCTTGAAGGTAGATTTTAAGGATATTTATATTTATTTGAGAGGGGAGGTCTTTTATTATGGAAAAAACAGTATTATTGGTTTTAGTCGGTAACAGGAAAGAGTCAGCTGTGACGGTTCAAAAAATACTAACAGATTGGGGCTGTACAATAAAAACGAGACTCGGACTTCACGAGGGTGTTCTTGATAATTGTACGAACAGCGGTCTTTTGATATTAGATATAGTCGGAGAAAAAGAGAAGAACGAAGAGATGACAAGAAAATTAAATCTTGTACATGACGTTAAAGCTCAGCTTGTTAACTTAGTATTAAAATAGCCAATATTATTCTGTATACACTAAAGGGCCACAACTTAGTCTTTGGTATCAGTCTAAGAAGAAAGATTATAGAAGCCCAACCCACAAGGAAGGACACAGCAAAACCTATGCCGAGTACCAGAAACTCATGACCAGTCATGTGTGCGTTGGTCTTTATTAATTCATATGTACACGCTGCTATCATTGTCGGTACAGCGCATATAAAAGAGTACATTGAAGCTTTCTTGTAACCCATTCCAGAGAATATACCTCCGGATATCGTTGCTCCTGATCTGCTCATGCCAGGCCATAAAGAAAGGCACTGGAACAACCCTATCATCAAAGAGCCTTTGTAGCCCACATCTGTATCGCTCTTATATCTGTGATGATAATAATCAGCGAACATCATAAGTATGCTGCCGGCGATCAAGGATAAAGCGACCGTCGTTGGCGAGAACAGGTATTGTTTTATAGTTTTGTGAAGCAAAACTCCGACGATGATAGCCGGTATCATTGTGATGATTATATGGATTATATTTGGAAATACTTTTAGATTAGGTTTGAACTTTATATATTCCCTGAAATTACCGCTGTATATTATCACCACCGCCATTATGGAGCCTAGTTGTATGGCTATATCAAAGGTCTTTGAGAATTCGCCGCTGAACTCAAGGGCGTGACCTGCTATTATAAGATGTCCCGTGGATGATACTGGGATGAATTCGGTTAGTCCTTGTACTATGCCCAGGATGACTGCTTTTAGTATGTCGCTCATTTTATTGTTCCTATGCTCCTTGTATCTTTTGTTTTAAATATAAACCTGTCTTTGATGTCTCGCTGAGTATTACCTCTTCTGGTGATCCGGTCGCTATTACTTTGCCTCCAGCTTCTCCCCCGCCAGGCCCCAAGTCTACTATATAGTCTGAAGTCTTTATTACTTCAAGATTATGTTCTATCACAATTATCGTATTGCCCTGGTCCCTTAATTTATGGAGGACGTTTATCAATTTCTTTATGTCATCAAAGTGCAGACCTGTAGTTGGTTCATCAAGGATGTATAGGGTCCTTCCGCTGCTCCTTTTGGAAAGTTCTTTTGCCAGTTTAGTCCTTTGTGCCTCACCCCCTGAGAGTGTTACAGAGGATTGCCCCAGTTTTATATAACCAAGCCCTACGTCGTGGAGCGTCTTAAGCTTTAAATGGAGTATAGGGATGTTCCTGAAAAAGACCATGGCTTCCTCTACTGTCATGTCCAACACTTCTGCTATGTTCTTGTTCTTATATTTTATTTCCAAGGTATCCCTGTTGAATTTAGCGCCTCCACAAGACTCGCAGGTCACAAAAACGTCAGGCATGAACTTCATTTCTATCTTTATTAAACCTTGTCCCTCACAAGCCTCACATCTTCCTCCAGGCACGTTAAAAGAGAATCTTCCAGGCTGATATGCTCGTACTTTTGAATCTGGCAGCTGAGTGAACAGGTTCCTTATGTGATTAAATATGTCTGTATACGTGGCGGGATTAGACCTGGGTGTTTGTCCTATTGGGCTTTGATCTACGTTTATCAGTTTGTCTATGTGTTCTAGCCCGGATATTTTGCATCCAGACAATGTTTTGCTGATGTTCTCGCCTTTAAGCATGGAATCTATGCAAGGGGAGAAAGTGTCTATTATTAGCGAGCTTTTTCCAGAGCCTGAAACACCTGTTACAGCTGTCATTGAGCCTATCGGGAAGGACACACTTACATCCTTAAGGTTGTTTGTACTCACGTTTTTTATTTTTATGAATTTATCGCTGTCATTTTTTCTTTGTTTTGGAACAGGTATCTTTACGTTGCCAGAAAGGTAAAGACCGGTAAGGCTTTTATTGTTAGCGAGGATATCGCTCAGTGCTCCTTCTGCTATGATCTTTCCACCATGCACACCAGATCCTGGCCCCAGGTCTATTATATGGTCAGCACACCTTATAGTATCTTCATCATGTTCTACTATTATAACGGTGTTACCCTTATCCCTTAGCCTTACGAGGGAGTCTAAGAGTTTTTTATTATCTGATGGGTGTAGGCCAATGCTTGGCTCGTCCAAGACATAGATGACCCCAGTAAGACCTGAACCCAACTGGGTTGCAAGCCTTACCCTTTGAGCCTCTCCTCCAGAAAGGCTTGAACTCGTCCTGTTCAATGTAAGATATCCAAGCCCGACGTCATTTATGAAATCAAGACGTTCGGTAATTTCCCTAATTATCCTATCGGCGATTATCTTGTTGTTGCCTGTGATGTTGAAGCCCAAGAGCGTTTGTTTTAAAGAAGAGATGGAACTGGAAGAAAGTTCATATATCGATCTGCCGCCTATTTTTATAGATAAGGCCTCTTTTTTTAGTCTAGTCCCATTGCATTCATTGCAGATCTCTGTTGTTTCGTCATCAATAAGAGTAGTTCCCATGCCGCCGCATTTTGGGCACGCCCCATAAGGGCTGTTGAAAGAGAATAATCTTGGTTCAATATCTGAATAACTGATACCGCAGTCTATGCAAGAGTATTTATCACTTAGTGTTACAGAATCTTTTTCGTTCTTCTGTATCTTTACGATTCCGCCAGAGAATTTAATGGCCAGAGATACTGAATCTGTAAGTCTTTGATGGCAGGAACTGTTAACGACGATCTTGTCTATCAATAGTTCAAGTGTGTGTACCTTGTTCTTGTCGATCTTTATATCGTCCTCTAGTTCATGAAGTTTACCGTCTATATAGATCTTGGTATACCCGTCACCCAATAATTTTTGCATTAATTTTGAATATTCGCCCTTTTTGCCTCTTATGATCGGTGAAAGTATCGTAAGTTTTGTGCCTTCTGGCATAGAACAGTATTCTTTTGCTATTTCTTCTGACGTCATTGGTCTTATGGGCTTGTTGCATACATGACATGAAGGCTCGCCTATCTTGGCATACAAAAGTCTTAGATAATCATAGATCTCTGTCATGGTCCCGACGGTTGATCTTGGGTTATGTGAGATGCTTTTTTGATTTATTGCCAATGATGGTGAAAGACCCTCTACGTTCTCTACGTCGGGTTTTTTTGTTATATCTATGAACTGCCTAACGTAGGATGACATAGATTCTACATATCTTCTTTGTCCTTCTGCATAAATGGTGTCGAAAGCAAGAGATGATTTACCAGAGCCTGATATACCTGTTATGACGCTGATGGCATTTCTTGGTATCTTAAGGCTTATATTCTTAAGGTTGTGTTCGCTTGCGCTTACTATTGATATTTCCTTCGTTCTCATTTTGATATTCTTTCTGCCAGCACCATGTCTATAGCTTGGTTAACAGCCTTTATCATAGAGTTAGGTGAAGCGGTCCCTTTGCCCTTTATGTCATAAGCCACACCGTGGCCTGGAGAGGTCCTTATTATTGGCAGACCAAGTGTTACATTTACAAGGCTGTCAAAACCTTTTATCTTTGCTGGTATCATGCCTTGGTCGTGATACATGGCAAGTGTGCCGTCGCACCTTTCTTTTACAGGAGAAACAAAGGCCGTGTCGCCGGGTATTGGTCCTATAGCTTTTATACCCATGCTGTTAAGTTCTTTTATTGCGGGTACTATGATGTCTATTTCCTCTCTGCCGACGAGCCCAGAGTCACCAGAGTGAGGGTTCAATGCCAGGACGCCTATTACAGGCTCGGTCTTTGTGCTTTTTAAATAACTGTTAAGAAGATCTACTGAGCTTATTATCCTTTCTTTTGAAATATAGTTAATTACTTCTTTTAGAGGGACGTGTTCCGTCATGATGCCTATCTTAAAAGAGGGTGTTACCATAAGCATTAACACTTGTTCTGTTTGTAATATTTCTTTAAGGAAACCCGTGTGTCCGCTAAAGTGAGGATATTTCTTGGACGTTTTGTTCTTATCCACAGGTGCTGTCACGATGGCTTCTAGCTCACCGTTAACGCTCAGCATAGAGGCACAATAGACGCAAGACAGTTCTGGGCAGTTCTTTATCTGTTCAGGGATCTTACTGTAGTCTGGGTTGTTAAAAATTATGTGTTTTGATAGTGGGCTTTTCAGGTTGGCCTTGATCTCCAACTCAGCCTCTTTGTCTGCTATAACATATAGTTCAATGGTTTTATCATCATTAAAGAAGTCCAGGGTCTTTGCTATTATCTCTGGCGATATCCCAGATATCTCGCCCTGTGTTATGCCTATCCTTATGGTGCCGTGATCTTTAGATGTACGTTTTAACATAAGACTCTTCCTTTCTTTGGTTGAGCCAATCATCCAACAGTTTGTTGAAGTTCTTTTGTACGAGCGCTCTTTCTATTTGGTCTTTGTTCTTTAGATATTCAGGGTTCTTTGAGTTCTTTAATGCTACCACTTTGATGATGTAGTAACCACTGCTTGTGTTCAGTGGACCTTTTATGTCCCCGGCGTTCATGCTTTTAACAGCTTCCATTAGTTCAGGCATAAGGTCTTCAAGTCTCATAAAGCCAAGATCAACACCATTATGACGGCTGAACATCCTGTCAAAATCCTTGTCAGCTTTTTTTATGGAACTCTTTGTTTGTTGTGCTTCGTCCTGGGTGTCGAATTTTATGTATTTTATATTGTATTCTTTGATGTCTACTTCCTGTTTGAACTCTTCCCTGAAGAAAGATTGAAAATCTGACTCTGATACTTCTATCTTCTTTTTGAGCTCTCTTTCAAATATATCAGCCTTTGCCTTTTCAAGTTTCAGCTCAGTTTTGAAATCTTCGTATGTTTGGCCAGATTCTTTTAGTTGTCTCTCAAGATCTTTTTGCGTCATCCCCATTGTTCTCATCCTGCTGCCGATGAACTCATTTATCTCGTCGTTAGAGGAAAGGAAGTTGTTATCCTTGGCGTATTGGATTATAAGCTTGTCACTTATCATCTCGTTTAGCATGTTCTTACTTGATGACGTTATGTGTGAATATAAGCTTGGCTCCATTTTGGGCTGTCTTGTCTTAACGGTTTTTTCAAAACCCTTAAGGTCAGAAGACGTTATTATGTCGTCATTTATTACAGCTATTATCTTATCTACCAGCACTTCTTTACAGAAAAGCTGTGAAGATAGAATGAGCAGGAACACCAGTAATGATCTTTTTATCATTTTATAAACTCCCTCAAGTATCCCTTATATTATTTTATAGAGTTCAGTAAAGCCCTGTTTACAAGGACTTTGGACTTTAATACCTTCTTATTAAGCCATTTTTCATATATTTCTGTTTCTGTCTGTCTTGCCAGCTCGGCTACTATAAAGGGTTTCGCGTCTTCATAGCTTATCTGTGCAGGAGCGATGTGTGCCATGACCTTGATCACGTGGAAGCCATATTCGCTTTGTATTATGTCAGAGGTCTGCTGGTCGGTCATTTCGAAGGCCTTGTCAAATACCTCTATCCCGTCACCCTTGGATATGCTCCCTATAACACCCCCGTTCTTTGCTTCTGGGGATTCT
>JAKLHL010000082.1 GCA_022710165.1 Bdellovibrionales bacterium
GGGGCTTAAGGCTTTCTGGCGGTGAGAAGCAAAGATTGACCATAGCAAGGGCCATAATAAGGAACGCGCCTATACTGATACTGGACGAAGCGACATCTTCTCTGGATAGTGAATCAGAGATAGCTGTTCAAAGCGCCTTAAAGAAGCTTATGGAGAATAAGACCACCATAGTAATAGCTCACAGATTGTCGACCATAAAGAACGCGAACAGGATAATAGTCCTTGATAAGGGACAGATAGTCCAGGAAGGGACTCATGAAGACCTTATAACAAAGGACGGCGCTTACAAAAAATTCTATGAGAAGCAGTATGGAGAGCTCCAATGAAAAAAGCAAATGAAGTAATAAAGAACCTGCCTGTGTTCGCCTTTGATGAAGTGGATGCAATGTTCAACTCTTTAAAGTCAAAAGGCATAACACCTATAGATTTTGGGATCGGTGACCCTAAAGACCCTACCCCTGAATTCATAAGAAAGGCTGCAATATCGTCGATGGAAAAGAACGCAGGAAGAGGATATCCGATATATAACGGCACGTCGGAATACAGGGTGGCTATAGCCGAATGGATAGAAAAAAGGTTCGGTATAAAACTTGATCCGGATAGATCACTTTGCTCGGCTATCGGAGCAAAAGAGCTCATCTTTAATCTTCCTCATGCTTTTGTTGATCCAGGCGACTATATATTAATGCCTAATCCAGGTTATCCTCCCTACCTAAAGGGAGCCTTGTTCGCGAAGGCAATACCTTACTTTCTTGACCTCACCAAAGAGAACGATTTTCTTCCTGACCTTGAATCAATACCAGCAAATGTTTTGAAAAAAGCAAAGATGCTATGGCTCAACTACCCTAATAACCCTACTGCAGGCACGGCAACACTGACTTTCCTGAAACATGCAGTGGAGTTTGGAAGAAAGCACGGGATAGTCGTGATAAACGATGAGTGTTACAGCGAGATATATTATGAAGATGAACATAGGCCTCACTCAATACTGGAGGCCGGCATAGACGGTGTGTTAAGCATTAACTCCATGTCAAAAAGAAGCCTAATGACAGGATGGAGGGCCGCATGGGTGGCAGGGGATCCTGAACTAATAGACACTGTCAAAAAACTTAAGACCAACATAGACAGCGGCATCCCTTACTTTATTCAGGATGCATCAATAGCCGCACTAAAGGATGAAAAACACGTCGAAGAGAACAGGAAAAGGCTTAAAGAAAGAAGGGACATCCTTGTTTCCGCTTTCACATCTGTTGGGTTCGAGAACTGTATGCCAAAAGGCACTTTCTACATATGGCAGAAACTCCCAGACGGTGTTAACGGAATAAGTCTGTGCAAAAAACTCCTGGAGCCTGAATATGGCATAGTTGTGACCCCCGGTAGTTTCTTAACTGAAACAGTTAATGGAAAGAATATCGGTGATAATTACCTAAGGATGGCATTGGTACCTTCTATCAGCGACTGCAAAAAAGCGGCAGAAAGGATAGCTAAAGCCGCCAGGTCATAAAGGGTTTATATTAGGTATAGGCGTTCTTCCATCACCGCTCAAACGGAAATTATAATAACCGTCCGGCTTTTTTGCCGCAGGCGGAAGCAGAGCAGTAAAAGACCCTATGGTCTTTTCCAGCTGGCCGGCAAATCTCATCTTAACGTTGAACTCATACTGTTTGCTCCTTGATGACCACTTGCCTCTTATAGAACCATCACGATCGTCGCCAGCTCCACCCAGGATGAACCTTCCAACAGTAAAATCGCTCTTCTGAAGCATAAAGGAAAACTCTCCCTTCTTTACAGAGAAAGGCGGAAGGGCAAAGAACCCAACGTTCGTACCTTCACTGGATCTTACGTCGCCAAGTGTACCTTCTGCACTTATGTCAGAATACATTACGTTCCTAAGGTTAATAAAGCCTTCAACATTAAGGTCAGTGGTGGCAAAGATATCTAAAGCGTACTTTGGTTTTATTATGTCCCTAAGCTGTATATCTGCAGCGTACATCTTTATAAAAAGCTCGTCGACCGGCTGGCCTGTTATAGAAAAACCGCTTATCTTTATCTGGATGGTACCCCTAAAAGATTCAGAATCTACCTTAAGCGCCGGCGAGAACAACATAAGAGATAAAGGGGAAATGCCTACTTTGGTCTTGCCAAGGATGATGTTGTTATCATTCTCAGAGAACCTTAATTTTGCAGAATCAAAGCTAACCCCAAAATAAGGTATAAAAGAGAATTTAGGATTATCAGGCTCTAAAATTATACCGGTCTGCGCCCTTATGGTCTCAAAGAGGCTTCTTGCAACTTTTTCATCAGGAAAGGCCATTCTAAAGAACACGACGAACGCAACGAGGAAAAGCAGTATATAGTATTTCATCTTATAGATACGCTGGAAGAACGATCTTAGGTCCTTCATTTAGGTGTCCTCGCAAGGACCTCAAATTCAACGTCTATATAACGAATATCATCAGTGCGTCTTTTTATCTTTAACGACGAGACCACCGCAAAGATCTCGTTCTTTTCTATCCCAGAGAGGAGCTTAACAAGCTGTCTTATGGTTATCTTGCTGTATTTCACAGAAGCCGTATTCTCTACATATTTTCCTTTCTCAACGTCCTTCTTTGGCGTTTCCTTAAGCTCGGTCCTTGCCTCAGGATTTATAAGGGAGGCCACCTGCTGCTTCTCTATAAGATCGGTAAGAGAGACATACTTGGAACCAGAGGTCTCACTTTTCTTTTTCTGAAGCTCGACCCTGTTGGCAGACACGAAATCATTCAACTCGTCAACTTTGAGCATGACCCTTCTGGCCTCATCTATATCCCTTTCTTTTTGAGATATGCCGGAAGCAAAAGAGAACAATATCCAAAGCAATATGAACACGAACAGACCTTTAAGACCGCTGGACAGGAGTTTCTTGTCCCTTTCAGAAAGAGAATCATACCTTGAACGGAATTTCTCTACGGTAGGGCTTTCCTTTAGGTTGTACCACAACTCTTGTATCTTATATTTCAAGTTATCGAACATCAGCTTTTACCACCCTCTTTATAAACGGCACTGATATCAAGTTCCAGATCACCGCTCTGGGTCTTCTTCCCTTCAACACTTTTTACGTCCTTGAAGTTACCGCTGGTCTCAAGGCTCTTAACTACATTCTTCATAACTTCTATATTAGGCACGTACATCTTAGCTGTTTTTATCTTTAGTTTTTCTATCTCAAGATCTATTACGTCTACTTTGTCCTTGGTCTCTATCTCTGACGATAAGGACCTTAGAACAGAAAGTGATGAGCCTTCCTTTACACTCTCTCCTTCAAGAAGGGCCTTCTGCATTTTCAGCCTGTTCTGGGCCTCCCTTTCAAGTTTTGTATAATTATCTAGTAATGCTCGCTGAGTCCTCTTGTCCTTGTCAGGGAAAGCTTCCCTAACCTTCTTTTCAAGTTCAACTTTGTACTGGGTCTGTACTCTATTAAGGAGCATTGAGTGAGCAAAAAGATAGAACATAAAGAAAACGAGGGCTATTATCACGTTCCTTATCGTAGGTTTGAACATCCTTAGGAATTGTGAGCTGTCGCCAGAAGGTTCGCCTCCAGCCTCTCTCTTGAAATTTATCCCCTTCAAAGGGGTCTTGCCTGCATATCTTAAGAAGAAGCCTATGGTATTACAAAACTTGAGCTCATCCGGAGTCCCAGAGAAAGGCAGTTTTATCCCTATAGACTGGTGAAATTCCAGAGGCTGAATGTTCAATTTAAGTTCCTGTATCATGTATTCCTTGAAATTCCTGGTCATCCAGCCAGAACCCGCAAGGAAACATCTTGATATATGGTCTTTCCTCTCTGCCTTATAGCTTGCAAGGGTCTGATTAACATCCCTTATCACAAGGTCATATGCTTCTTTGAGTATCGAAGAAAAGCTCAACTGTTCTTTTGTGTAATTAGAAGTATCTCCGTCCAGGATTATATATCCCACCTCTATTTTTGACCTTTCAGCATCTGCATAAGGAAGCTCATAGTATTCCATTATCTTTCTTGTTACATGGTCGCCACCGTAATTTATAAGCCTTGCATATTCAGGGACACCGTTCCTTGATAATACGACGTTGGTCTTTGTACAGCCCATATCTATTATGACCACAGGATGCGACTCGACCTGTTTTTGGCTCTTGCCTTCCTGCTGGACCTCTACGATCTCTTTGCCCAGCTTAAGATAATTGCCCAGGCTGAACAGTGCATCAGTACCAGTTGTCACTATATCAGGCTCTATCCCGCAGGCTTTCATGAGCTTCATGAAAGCTTCAAAATCATCTTTCTTTGTGACCGTAACAAAGATCCTGCTGCCCTTTTCCATGTACTCCACGATCTGCCACTCGTAGAGGATGTCATCTACCTCGAACGGCATCTGTTCCTCTATCTCCAGAGGCAGGGCAACTGATATCCTCTTGTTATCCCTGAAAGGGAGAGTAACAAAACGCGAAGTGGTCTTCTCTGATGGGTATATGACAACGGTCTGATCAGGTTTATATTTCTGTTCCTTATATATATTCGCTACAGCCTCTATTACCCTTTCAGCTGAACTTAACTTAGGATCAACGCTAAGTATGGTATTAGAGAAACTAAGGAGCTTATGGCCGCTATAACTTTTCTCAAAGTATAGTGACTTTATGGAATAGGTGCCTATGTCAAAAACAAGTACTTTCAATCCTACCTATACTCCCAATAAACTATCTTTGGGGTCACGTCAGCAGCAGCGGTCTTTGATGGCAATGCCCCCTCTAACAATAGTTTACTATAAGCTTCTGAAACATAACATATAATCTTTTTAGATACTTTACCGCTATGCCCTGAAGCCTCTATCTTGAAGTTCTCATCTACGAAAGAAAGCGGGACCTTCAAGGGGTTGAACTCTGCCACCACTATCTTGGTGTTCTGGCCTATCCAGGTCTTTAATTCCTGCTCTGAGGCGAATTCCCCCTCCTGTTTTATCTTGTCCATCAAAAGTGTTATCTCTTCATCAGTGAACTTGCCGTCTATGGTCTTCCACATCTCTTTGCTAGCTATATTAACGTTAATACTGGCGCCAGAGAACACCGTTACCATAGGGCTGATAAAATCGAACAATTCATCATTCATACCGTCTATCATGTGAAGCTCTGACATGCTTGGTATGGAAAAGTTCCTTGGCTTATAAGGAGGGGATTTCTTGTCATAGTATACATTTTCGTCTCCGCCGTTACGGGAGTTAGAGTCTGGGTCTATCCAGTCTATTATGTTATTTATGACCCTGTCGAACTCCTGTATCGGGTTACGGTAGCCAAAGCTCTCGTCCTCCTGCATCTTAGATATATAGTGGGCCTTCATCTGCTCCTTGAATGTCTCTATTCTCTCTTCACTAAGCGGGACAGCATTTATGTTTATAAGAGCATCTGTGCTGGATATGCTCTGATCGAAGAACCCAACCTTTGATATATTGGTCTTCTTTTTTATGTTCTCAAGGAGCGTTCTCATGCCAAGACCAAGGTCTTCATCACTGGCAGCTCCAAAAGACAGTAATTCAGGAGGAGGCGGAAATATAAAAGGCAGGGTGATTATAAGGGAAGTAACAGAACTTGGGACCTTGAAGCCTCCAAGCTCAAAGGTCTTTACCTTGTTGGCCACAGCTACCCTAAGCAAAGAAACATTAAGTGAGGACTTAGCAAGATATTCTGCGGCTACCTCATCCCTGTAGTTCGCGGACATTGCGTTGGTCACTCTGGTCGTGTAACCGAGCTCAAGCATTATTACGGCCATGATAGCTACTGTTGTCATGACCAGTAAAAGGGCCATCCCCTTTCTATTGCGTAAACTAAAAAACCTCATCCTCCAGTCACCACCGGATCAAGATTGTTCGGATTAAGTATCTTTATCTTCTGGACTATATTAAGTCTTTTTTCCTTATTAACAGGCGATATTACGTCTACGCTAACCTCAACGGCAAGCGGGAACATATAAATGAACTCTCCTTGCGTAGAGTCCCATCTATCGACCCAGTTCGGCTCGCTTTCCCCTATTCTTGGCCTTAGGTATCTGAACCTTAGGTTCTCTACTCCTTCTGCCAAAACATACTTTGCTCCGCCTTCCTCTATTTTTTCATCTATGAAAGGTGATTCTCTTTTTACAAGATTGTTCTTTGAAGGATCCTTTGGGTCCGTCTCTATCGTGTAACTTATTTCACAAGTATCCGTTTCATTTGTATCCTTGTACATCCTTCTATGTGTAGAGGACGAGAACAGCAAAGAGTCTTTCGTACCCTTAAAAAAAGAGAACACGACGTTGTTCCTATACAAAGGCAGGTCCTGTTTGTACCTAAGACCCTGTTTAGTGTCCAATGAGGCATGAAAGGCCAGACTGATGTCCTTTTCCATATGCCTCAGCATGGTCCTCACTGTATGGTAGTAGTCGTTCTCGTCGGATACTTTACTCTTTATGGTCATACCCGTTTTAGTACTAGTAACGGCAAAAATGGCCACGGTCGAGAATATAGCCAGCGCTATCATGACCTCTACGAGGGTCATGCCGGCTTTATCCTTACATCTGAAATGACGGCGCAAAGTTCTTAA
>JAKLHL010000083.1 GCA_022710165.1 Bdellovibrionales bacterium
ACAAGGCCCTAGAGATAAAACCCAAGAACGAGATAGCCCACGAACAGATAATCCAGGCGCTGATTGACCAAAAGAAATACGACGAGGCGGCACAATACCTTAACAAGCTCTCTGAGGACCAGCCAGACGACCTTAAAAAGATACTTTTAAAGGCTAACATAGAAGCACTTAAAGGCCGCTTCCCAAAGAGCATAGAGATACTTGAGAACGCAAGAAGAACTTACACGGATGTCCCTATAATCTACTACTACCTGGGCGAGAATTACTTCATGATGGGTGATCATGTAAAGGCCGCAAGTTTTTTGGAAGAGTTCACTGAAAGTGTTTACAAGAAAGACGTGGACGTAGAAATACTTGAGGCCGCATATACCAACCTTGCCTTGAGCTACGAGAAGGCACGCATGTTCTCTAATGCCTACAGGGCCTATAAGAACGCCGCCTGTTTTTCCATAAAAATGAACAAGACAAATGAGACAGTTAGGCTTATGAATAAGGCTATAACTGCGACTTACGCAGGATACACAGGTTTCGTATCTCAGGTGGACTTTAAGAGAAAGTTCAAAAAGTTAGAGGACGAACTTGAAAATAGCTGCGGAGGAAAACTTTTTACACAAGGAGGCTAGTGTCAATAACATGAAGAACACAATATCAAAATTGCTAGAACAGCTCGGTGAGGACCCAAAAAGGAGTGGGCTTAAAAGGACCCCTGAAAGGGTGGAACAGAGCCTTTCATTCCTGACCCGCGGCTACTCCATGGACCCGGTAAAGATCATAAAAAGCGCCATGTTCGAAGAAAAGTACGACGACATGATAATAGTAAGGGATATAGAGATCTTCAGCATGTGTGAACATCATATGCTTCCGTTCTTTGGAAGATGCCATGTGGCATATATACCTGATGGTAAGATAGTAGGTCTTAGCAAGATACCAAGGTTGGTCGACGTATTCGCAAAAAGGCTGCAGGTGCAGGAACGTCTGACGCATCAGATAGCACACACACTTTATGACACTTTAAAACCGAGAGGAGTTGGTGTCATCATAGAAGCCAAGCACATGTGCATGGTAATGCGCGGTGTTGAAAAGCAAAACTCTTATGCAACCACATCGTCGATGTTGGGCGTATTCAGAAAGAACCTTCCAACAAGGGAAGAATTCCTGAGGCTGGTACAAAAAACAGCCTTCTAGTTATATATATCAATTGGAACAGCGTACCCGGTATGCTCATATTTTTATGTTTAATTGATCTATAAAAACAAAAAAGGCTGGATACTTGGTATCCAGCCTCTAATATTCTATATCAGTTATTACTTATTCTGCTTTAGCTGTTTCTTCTGTGTCAGCTTTCTTGGTTGACCTTCTCCTCTTTCTCTTAGGAGCTGCCTTCTTTGTCTCTGCTGTCTCAAGGATGTACTCAAGATATGCCATAGGGGCGTTATCGCCTGCCCTATAACCACATTTTGTTATCCTGGTGTATCCGCCATTCCTTGTTTTAAAGGTGTCTGCATACTCGCTAAAAAGCCTTTTAAAAGCGTCTTTCGTGGTAAGCCACTCAAGAGCTTCCCTTCTTGCAGAAAGAGTGTTCTTCTTTGCAAGAGTAACAAGGTTCTCTGCTATCTTCCTAACCTCTTTTGCCCTTGTAACTGTTGTTTTTATGCGGCCCTTTGCTACCAAAGAATCGGTTATGCTTCTTAGAAGCGCTTTTCTTGCATCAGGGGTCAAACTAAATTTTCTTCCGCTCTTGTTGTGTCTCATAATATCACCTCAAAGATATCCTCAAATGTTATTCGTCGAATTCAGGGCCTGCATTAGCTGCGTCAGAAGGCATATCCCAACCTTCTACCTTCATGCCAAGGCTTAGTCCCATCTCTGCCAATATGTCCTTTATTTCGTTCAGCGACTTTCTTCCAAAGTTCTTTGTCTTGAGCATTTCTGCCTCTGTCTTTGAAACAAGCTCGCCAATGTATCTTATGTTAGCATTGTGCAGACAGTTAGCTGATCTAACTGAAAGTTCAAGTTCATCAACGGTCTTATTAAGATATTCAAGAAGCTCACCGCTGATCTTGCTTATAGGTTTATGCTCGCTGGTAGGCTCAGACTCTTCCTTGAAATTGATGAATATGTTCAAATGCTCCTTAAGTATCTTAGAAGCATAAGCTGTAGCGTCTTCTGGAAGTATCGTTCCGTCTGTCCAAACTTCAAGTGTAAGCCTGTCATAGTCAGTTCTTTGCCCAACACGCGCAGCGTCCACATTGTAGTTAACTCTCTTTATAGGCGAGAAGAAAGAATCGATGGCGATAGTGCCAACAGGCATATCATCCCTCTTGTTGTCTTCAGCAGGCCTGTAGCCTCTTCCTCTCTCTATTGTTATCTCGGCGTTGAACTTTCCGTTGTTGCCAAGTGTGCATATGTGCTGTTCTGGGTTCAGTATCTCTACTGTCTCGTCCAGCTGTATGTCTGCAGCAGTAACAACACCCTCTCCTGATTTCTTTATCCTGAGAGTCTTTGGTTCGTCGCTGAAAAGCTGGAACCTTACCTGTTTAAGGTTCAAGATTATGTCTGCCACGTCTTCCTTGATGTTAGGTATAGCGGAGAACTCATGAAGCACTCCTTCTATCCTAAGGCTGGTAACAGCGGTACCACGTATAGAGGAAAGAAGCACTCTCCTTAAAGCGTTACCTATTGTAAGACCAAAGCCCTTCTCAAGAGGTCTTGCTACGAACTTCCCATATGTATCAGAGATGCTGTCCCTATCCATCTCTATCATCTTAGGACGTATAAGGCTTCTCCAGTGCAAAGCATCAGTTGTTTTTTGAGTATTTTCCATTCTACTGCCCCCTTAAGTTACTTATTTGGAGTAGAGCTCTACGATCAGACGTTCTTCAACGTCAGCCGTAATATCGCTTCTTACCGGTAGATCCGTCACAACGCCCTTGAATGTCGTTGGATCAACGTTCAACCACCTTGGTATCTCTTTTCTTCCTATAGCCTGTATGCTCTCTACAAAGCTTGGTATGGTCCTGCTCTTTTCCTTTATGGTTATCTCGTCGCCCTTCTTGACCAACGCAGAAGGAATGCTTACCTTCTTGCCGTTCAACAGGAAGTGAGCATGCTTAACAGCCTGTCTTGCCTGCTGTCTTGAATTAACAAAACCGAGCCTGTAAACTACGTTATCTATCCTTCTCTCGAGTAAAGAAAGAAGGTTCTCGCCGGAAATACCTTTAAGTCTGGAAGCTCTTGCAAAGAACAACCTGAACTGGTTCTCGTCGAGACCGTACATTCTTTTAACTTTCTGTTTTTCCCTGAGCTGAATACCATACTCAGTGAACTTTACCCTTCCCTGTCCATGGACTCCTGGAGGATAAGGTCTTCTTTCATAGCCGCACCTGTCGGTGAAGCATCTGTCGCCCTTGAGAAAGAGTTTTTTTCCTTCTCTCCTGCAAAATTTACATTTAGAACCTGTATAACGAGCCAATTTACTTTCTCCTTACTTTGTTTATTTTTATATTTAGACTCTTCTTCTTTTTGCTGGTCTGCAACCGTTGTGAGGAATAGGGGTAATGTCCCTTACAGTGCCTATCTTGAAACCAAGTGTGTTAAGCACTCTAAGACTGGACTCTCTTCCGCCGCCAGGCCCACAAACAAAAACATTAACGTTCCTCATGCCTGCATCGAGGGCTTTTTTGCCTGCAGTTTCAGCCGCTAACTGCGCTGCAAATGGGGTCCCTTTTCTTGAACCCTTAAAGCCGGATGCGCCGGCAGTTGACCATGCAATAACTCCGCCCTGAGGGTCCGTGAAAGTTATGATGGTGTTGTTAAAAGACGCCTGGATATAAACGTTACCGTTAGGAACGTTCCTTTTTACCTTTTTCTTCGGCGTTGATTCTATTTTTGACTTCTGTACGACCATTATATTTTTTCTCCTCTAATACCTTACTTCAATGTCTTGATGGACTTCTTAACAGCGACGGTCTTCTTAGGACCCTTTCTTGTCCTTGCATTAGACCTTGTATTCTGTCCTCTAACAGGAAGACCTTTTTTGTGTCTCTGTCCCCTGTAAGTTCCAAGGTCCATAAGTCTTTTTATGTTCATGGAGATATCTTTTCTAAGATCTCCTTCAACTTTAAATTTTTCCTCGAGGATCTTCCTTATGTTGGCCATATCGGCTTCAGTAAGTTCGCTACCTCTTTTGTTCAAGTCTATGCCGGCCTCAACAAGGATCTGCTTTGCAACAGACTTCCCTATGCCGTATATGTAAGTCAAACCGACTTCTATTCTTTTGTTCGCTGGAACGTCGACACCTGCTATTCTAGGCATTTAAAATTATCCTCCCTTAACCCTGCTTTTGCTTATGCTTTGTGTTAGAGCAGATAACTCTAACTACGCCTTTTCTTTTGACGATCTTACACTTATCACAAATCTTTTTGACCGAAGCTCTGACTTTCATTTTAATCCTCCGAATGCACCTATAAACAAAGGCAAGTGACTATATATAAAATATTGCTACACTGTCAATATCTATTTTACCTGCTAATATCCTCTATTTTTCCCTATATATTATCCTGCCCTTATTGAGGTCGTAAGGCGACATTTCCACCTTTACCTTGTCCCCTGGCAGTATCTTTATGTAATGCATCCTCATCTTGCCGGATATGTGAGCCAGTATTTTATGGCCATTCTCCAGCTGTACCCTGAACATGGCGTTAGGAAGGGGCTCCAGCACCGTACCTTCCACTTCAAAATAATCTTCTTTCGACATCTAAAAACCTCTCTCAAAGTTCGGTCAGTATATAAGTCCCCTTGCTCGTAATAGCGAGGGTATGCTCGAAATGTGCGGAAAGACTACCATCACTTGTAACGGCTGTCCAGCCGTCGTTGAGGATAAGGACGTCAGGATTACCAGCGTTCACCATAGGTTCCACGGCTATGGTCATCCCGTTCTCTATCTTTGGCCCTGTTCCCTTTTCACCGTAATTCGGGACTTGAGGGGCCTCATGCATGTTGCGGCCTATCCCATGACCGACAAAATCCCTAACTACTGAATATCCATGACTTTCTACGTAATCTTGAATGGCAAAAGAGATGTCATGCAGGCGGTTCCCAACCTTGGCCTGCTTTATACCCTCATAGAGTGACTCTTCGGCTACCCTTACAAGCCTCTTTGTATCCTCTGATCCCTTACCTACGACCATGCTAAATGCTGAATCACCATGGTAACCATGGCTCATCGCCCCAAAATCTATGCTCACAAGGTCACCATCAAGCAATATCTTGTTCTTTGACGGTATGCCGTGGACCACTTCACTGTTTATGGAAATGCAGATAGACGCTGGATAACCCATATAGCCTTTGAACGAAGGTATAGCCTCTGGGGCCACGCTCTTCATCCTGTCCAAAGCTATGAGTTCTATTTCGGCGGTGCTAAGGCCTGGTTTTATCCTTTCTTTTGTGTAGGAAAGAACATCAGCGACTATTCGTCCTGCTTTGCGCATTATTTGGATCTCATCGTCAGTTTTATAGAAGATCAAAAACCAAGGTCCTCCAGTTGTTTTACCATGTAATCTGGAGAACGAGAGGCATCTATTGATACCAGTATTTTTTTAGCTCTATAAAAATCAACCAGCGGCGCTGTTTGCTTTTCATAAGCCTCTAATCTCTCTTTAACGACCTCTTCTGTGTCGTCCTTTCTTTGTATTAAGGCTGTTCCACAACCGTCACAAATGCCGTCTTTTTTAGGCTTTACAGTCTCTATATGATAAACGTTCCCGCAACAAGGACAGCTCCTTCTTCCAGTTATCCTTCTTATGATGAGACTTTTATCAACGTCGAGAAGTATCACGGCGGTTATTTTAAGGTCCTTGTCCTTTATTATTGCGTCAAGAGCCTGAGCTTGAGGTATGGTGCGAGGGAACCCGTCAAGGATGAACCCTTTCTTTACGTCATCCTTTGAGAACCTTTCCTCTACAACACCTATAGTTACATCGTCGGGGACCAGCTGTCCGTTCTTCATGTACACCGACGCCTGTGCGCCCATGGCAGTATTGTTCTTTACCGCTTCCCTGAACATGTCACCCGTCGATATGTGGGACACGCCCCAACGGGTCTTCATATGCTGTGCAAGTGTTCCTTTGCCGCTCCCGGGTGCTCCCAGGAGGATTACTGAGTTCATCCTCTTCTGCCCCTAAGACGAGCGTTCTTTATGAACCCGTCGTAGTTCCTGGTCAAAAGATATGATTCTATTTGTGATACAGTATCCAAGGCAACGCCGATCAATATGAGGAGTGAAGTTCCTCCAAAATAGAACGGCACCTTGAACTTGTAGGTCATGATCTCTGGAAGTACGCAAACTGCAGCAATGTACAGTGCTCCGACAAGTGTTATCCTTGTAAGAACAGCGTCTATATAATCAGAGGTGGTCTTACCAGGCCTTATACCAGGTATGAAACCTCCATTCCTTTTAAGGTTCTCTGCAACGTCAACTGGGTTGAAAGTTACAGCTGTATAGAAATATGTGAAGAATATTATGAGCGATACATATACGAGGTTATAAACAAGGGACCTGCTCA
>JAKLHL010000084.1 GCA_022710165.1 Bdellovibrionales bacterium
CTTTTTGTTTTCAATGATCTTGTATGCTATTTTTTGTTCTTTTTATTTATAGCTTTCTTAAAAACTATATATTTTGGGGTCTCGTGCCTGTAAATATAGTCGCCGTTCTTTTCTTGCATGAATAAATAGTCGTTACCATCTATTGTTTTTATCTCGTACTTGCTGGCCGTTACATCATTCTTATGCATCAAGACTTCTTTGGTCCATGTCATATAGGGTTTGTTGGTCTTTCCATTTTTAAGGAAAACGACTTCTTTAAAGCAACGGTCTCCACCTTTCCATTTTTTATCTGTAGGCTTGAATTCATCTGTTTCAGTTATGTAATCCACGAAGCTCCATTTACCCAAAACCTCAGGGTGATCTATAAAAGGAAGATCTATATTGTCCTTTGTGGCTTCCATGTATTTGCCTTTAATGAAATCAAAGGCCATGTCTTTTGTATAGAAAGCGATGCAATCGCCTATGAACCATCCTTCGATCTTGCCGTTCTTGTGTACCTTGTTTATCTTTTGTCTTCCAAAATTTTCATCCCTGGTGACAGTTAGAGCTTTGTTGTTCAATTTTTTCCAGATCTCTCCGCTTTCAAGTTCTTTATATCCTTCTCTATCTTTTTGAACGTAACACTTTTTTTCGCCTGTCATATTACAGTTAAGGTATGCCGTTATACCATCGTCATCCTTTTCTATCTTTTTGAATGCACATTCTCCAAATCCAGATGTGGCCCTGTTGTATGTTTCTTCCCTCGGGACCCACGCATAAATAGTTCCAGATAAGAACAGAACCATTACAATGAACATAAAAGTTCTCATAGAGTGAACCTCCTTCAATTTTTATTTGTCTAGATTGTATAGGAATTAGAGGATTTTTCTATTCTTTTTTAGGGTTTATCTCAAGCAGTGAGGTCGATAGTCTTAGGGCCTTTATTACTCTTTCTGCCTTCTCTTCGTTCTCTTTTGCAAGTTCCTGAAGAGTTATGACTTTTTCTTTTAGCCCCTCTATCTCGAACTCAAGACTGTCTATATGCTGTTTTAATTGAAGTATCTTTTGGTCTTTGGCTGAAAGAAGCGTCTCACTGTCGTTCCTCATTATCTCTAGCTTGTTCGCAAGTTCTTTTTCCCTGAACCTTATTTTCCTGATGTCCTGCCTTACTTTCATTTTCATTTCTTCGTGTGTTTGAGCGAGTTTGTTATATTTTTCCTCTATTATGGCTGCCCTGTTGAGTTGTGCTTCCATGTTCAGCTTTACGTTAACGTCAGCATTACTTAACTCGGCTTTTATCTTTTTGTTCTCAGACTCCGCTTCTCCTAATCGTGTCATGTACTCTTCAAGCTCTTTTTTCTGGGAATTTATAAGGGCCTTTTGCTTGGTGTTCTGTTCTTCAAAATTAGACAATCTTTGCTGAAGTTCTTCTAGTGTGTTTATGGAGCCTTGTTTTACCTCGACAGGCTTTTCTGGGACTTTGTTGTCTTCTTCTTTTATGTTGAGTTCTTCTGGGATAGGTATTTCTATATTGTCGAGCTCAGGGTCGTCGCTAAAACTTATTATTCCATCATTTACTACTGGGATCTTTTTTTCAAGGCCTGTAATATCCTCAGAAGAAAACGCGTTGGTGACAGAAGTGTTCTTTGTCTTGTCGCTTTTTTCAAGCTCACCGAGGATATCCCTTAATGCTTTTTTCTTCCCATTACTTACCATAGGTGCTTACCTTCCTTAAGCATACGGCTTATCGGCCTTTTTGGGAATTAACTTTAGTTGGGCCTTAAAGCCTTTACTACTCTTGGATTTCCAGTCAGATCTTTGTGTATGGTCGTTTTGTCCCAGTTTTTAAAGATCTGGCATACATCCTTGGATTGATTATAACCTATTTCCATAAATAGTGGGGCAGAGGGTTTTAAAAATCTTTGGCCAGAGTCAGCAACTTGTCTGTAGTAGTAGAGGCCGTCAGTTCCGCCTTTGAGGGCTTCAATAGGTTCAAAAAGGGTTATCTGCATCGATACGCTCTTTAGGTCCTGAGGGCTTATATAAGGCGGATTACAAACTATCGCGTCAAATCTTAGGTCCTTGTTCAAGGTAGAAAAAAGGTCAGACTCTATGACTTTAGCTCTTTTTTCAAGTTCGTGCCTTTTAATGTTCTTCAAAGTGTATTCGATCGGCGCCTTATGTTTATCAACAAAGACACAATTACTGTTCGGGAAAGTTTTTAAGAGGCTTATCCCTATGCATCCGCTCCCGCAGCAAAGGTCCATGAACAAAAGTTCTTTCTTCTTGTCGTGGAAGTGTTTTTCTACGAGCTCTACCAGTGTTTCTGTGTCCTGCCTTGGTATGAGAACACCTTTGCCTACGTAAAAATTAAGAGAGTAGAATTCAGTCTCACCGCTTATATATTGGACGGGCTCAAGAGAAAGTCTTCTAGCAAGCCATGACTTGAACTTTTCTTCGTCTTCTTTGCTTAGCTCTTTATCCGGGTTGGTCTTTATATAAGTTCTATTGCTATTAAGGAGGCTTGTTAACAAAAAGTATACATCACTTTCTATATGTCTTTTTGTTTCTTTGTCGTCCTGAAGATATAGTCCATAGGTGAGTGCGTCGATGCCAAAACCAAGAGCTTCTTTTATCTTCATTTTTCCTGACTGTGTTTTAGGGCTTCTGCCTGGTAATGAGTTATAAGGCCGGATATCATCTCGTCTATTTCACCGTTCATGAACTGTTCAAGCTTGTATATGGTGAGTCCTATCCTGTGGTCCGTTATTCGTCCCTGAGGATAATTGTATGTCCTTATTCTTTCAGATCTATCGCCAGAGCCTACCATCTGTTTTCTTTCGCTGGCTCTTGAAGTGTTGGCGTCGTTCTGCATTTTCTCGAAGATCCTTGCCTTTAGAACGGTAAGAGCTTTTGCCTTGTTCTTGTGCTGGCTTCTTTCGTCCTGGCAGGTAACTACAGTACCGGTAGGCAGATGGGTTATCCTTACTGCTGAGTCAGTTGTGTTGACGTGCTGTCCGCCAGCGCCTCCAGCCCTATAAACGTCTATTTGCAGATCACCTGGTTTTATATCAAGCTCTATGTCTTCAGCCTCTGGAAGTATTGCTACTGTTGCTGCTGATGTATGTATCCTTCCGCTTGCCTCAGTCTCTGGGACTCTTTGTACCCTATGCGTTCCACCCTCGTACTTTAGTTTGCTATAGACTTGTTTGCCGTCTATCATGGCGATGACTTCTTTATAACCGCCTATGCCTATGGGGCTTGAGCTCATTATCTCTACTTTCCATCCGTTCCTTTCTGCGTAACGGGCGTACATCCTGAAAAGATCTGCGGCAAATATAGCGGCCTCGTCGCCGCCTGTGCCGGCACGGATCTCTATTATGACGTTCTTGTCATCGTTTGGGTCTTTAGGTATCAAGAGGATCTTTAATTCTTCCTCAAGTTTTGGGCGTTGCTCTTTTAGACGTGTAAGTTCTTCCTTGGCCATCTCTTTCAGTTCTTCATCAGAACTTTCCAAGAGCTCGGAGTTCTCTTCTATTTCTTTTGCTACTTTTTTATATTCCAGATATTTTTCAACGATAGATCCCATCTGAGCTCGTTCTTTGCTATATTCCACAAGTTTTACGCGGTCAGAGGCTGTAGCAGGGTCTGAGAGCAGACGCTCCAGCTCGTTGTATCTTTTTAGAACGCTTTCTAGTTTGCTAAACACTTAGTTATTTTTTAACTGTTTTAGTGGTCCTGCTGTATCTCTTGTTGAACTTCTCAACTCTTCCAGCAGTATCCATCAATTTCTGTTTGCCGGTAAAGAAAGGGTGGCAATGTGAGCATATCTCAAGCTTTATCTCTGGTGCTATTGTAGAACGGGTCTCGAACTCGTTCCCGCAAGCGCAAGATACTTTTGTCTTTTCATACTTTGGGTGGATCTTTTCTTTCATTGTCTTTTTTCTCCTAAATTCTAAAAGTCCGGTAATTACTACTATATCCAGCCTTTGTTTTCAAGGGGTTTTTAGTCCGTAAAAATAAGAGGGGGAGCTTTTAACAAAGCTCCCCCTGAACATATAAACAGCTGATATTCTTATTTAAAAGCCATAGTTGGAGTGTCCAGCCAGCAACGTGGGGCTGTTATTGGGTCAAAAATAAAGACCCTGTTAGTGAAATCCAGCACCAGTGTTATGTTCCCAGGGACTTCCAGTGGGTCGGTAAGACTTATTATCTGGTGAGGGGTTACACCATTCGCCTCAGGTGCTGCTTGATCTGTTGTTGCGAATATATATACGGTGTTATTGCTGTCATCTATTGTTATAGGGTTAAAATTCTCGTCGACCCAGGTCTCGCCATCATCACCTCTTGCTATATCGTAAGTGTAGGTCTCTCCTTCAACGCAAGTTTCTGTTGCATCAGTTACATCTGGTTTAAAGTCCATAGTATCTGAAAGTTTTATTACCATACAGTTATAAACACCGTCGGCAGGGCTTCCCTCGAACAAGGTTGGATTATCGAACATATTGAATTTTTTTCCGCTGGTGCCATAGTCTTTTACTTGTACAAGGCCTGTACAGCCAGGGTCTGTGCTCAACCATATGGTGTTAAGTGTGACTTCTTCAAAGGTCGGGGAACCTATATAGGTTATAGTCTCGTTTGCTGTAGCAGCATCCATGGTGGCGGCACCAAATACCTTGAAAGTACCGTCTTCACCACCGCAAGACGTCATTGATAAAAAAACAGGGATGACCACAAGCGTCAAAAAGATCTTCTTCATAAAAACCTCCTAAATTGAGCTTAAGGCAAGATGTTAATCCCTATATGCAAAGAGGTCAATTGAGAGCCTGTTTTGTATGGTTGATTTTTAGAGTGTTCCGGGATAAAGATACTCTGCTGACCATATAAAGCGAGAGAGGTTAAACGATGGAACAAGTTGATATCTTTGGTAAATTAAATCAAAAGAACAAGCAGGCGGAACTAGCCGGCGGGGCAGATAAAATAGCCAAACGTAAGGAAAAAGGCCTTATGACCGCAAGGGAGCGTATTGAGTTCTTTCTTGATGAAGGCACCTTTCAAGAAGTGGATAAGTTCGTTACCCATAGATGCACTGACTTTGATCTGGACAAGACCGTGGTCCCTGGCGATGCCGTTGTCACAGGATATGGAAAGGTCGATGGAAGACCTGTTTATGTTTTTGCCCAGGATTTTACAGTGCTCGGCGGTTCATTAAGCAAAGTTTGTTCAGAAAAGATATGTAAGATAATGGACCTTGCACTTGCTCATGGTTGTCCGGTAGTTGGACTCAATGATTCCGGCGGAGCAAGGATACAAGAAGGCATAGATTCTTTGGCCGGTTATGGAGAGATCTTCTGGAGGAATACTAAGTCCTCAGGAGTTGTGCCTCAAATATCAGCAATACTTGGACCATGCGCAGGCGGAGCCGTTTATTCTCCAGCGATAACGGACTTTATATTCATGATGAAAGCGAACAGCTATATGTTCGTTACAGGACCTGAAGTTATTAAGGCTGTTACCATGGAAGAAGTTACCATGGACGACCTTGGCGGAGCGAGTGCACATACCGCAAAATCAGGAGTTGTTCATTTTGTTGCCAACGACGAAAAACACTGCCTCTTAATGATAAGGGAGCTTTTAAGTTTTATACCTTCGAACAACAGAGAGAACCCACCCGTTTACAAGAGCAAAGACCCTGTGGACAGGAAGGTTAAGAGCATAGAGACACTTATACCTGTAAACCCAAAACTTCCTTACGATATAAAAGACCTTATAAATGAAGTCGTTGATGATAAGTACTTCTTCGAGGTGCAGAGTAACTACGCCCAGAACATAGTCATTGGTTTTGCAAGGATGGGCGGGCGTCCTGTTGGTGTTATAGCGAACCAGCCTAATTATCTGGCAGGATGTATAGATATTGCAGCTTCGTTCAAGTCCTCAAGGTTCGTTCGTTTTTGCGATGCTTTTAATATTCCGCTGGTCAGCTTCGTTGATGTTCCTGGATTCTTGCCAGGCACGGACCAGGAATATTCTGGTATCATAAAACACGGCGCAAAACTAATGTACGCTTACGCAGAAGCGACAGTCCCAAAGATAACAGTTATTACAAGAAAGGCTTACGGCGGAGCATACATAGTCATGTCCTCAAAACACTTGAGGTCTGATTTTAACTTTGCTTATCCAAACGCAGAGATAGCGGTTATGGGAAGCGAGGGCGCTGTTAACATACTCTATAGGAACGAGATGAAGAAAGCTCAGAATCCTGCAGAGACAAGGACTGAAAAACTTGCAGAGTATAATGAAAAATTCGCTAACCCATACGTTGCCGCATCAAAGGGTTATATAGACGAGGTCATATATCCAGAGGACACAAGGGCAAAAATATGCGCGGCACTAGATTTTGCAATGAACAAGAGGGAATTCACA
>JAKLHL010000085.1 GCA_022710165.1 Bdellovibrionales bacterium
TGCCTAACAGTAAATATATAGAACATGAAAAGACCGAGAAGATAGCCTCTAAAAAGGTGATAGATAAATTTAAACAAGAGATGCTAAAGAGCAATATGGCACCTCTGGGCACCAGCGAGCTTATACCCGTGCTTGATAATCTTAAGGGCGAATACAATATCCCCAGAATAATCAGGACCGCCAATATCTTTGGTTCGAGGGAGGTCTTTATAGTTGGGACCGAATTTTTTAATCCATATCCTGCCGTTGGCGCTGTAAGGCACACAAGGATAAGGATGTTCTCGCATATAGACCAAGCTTTGGAGGAGCTCAGAAAGCTTGATTATGAGATATTCGCTATGCTGCCACCGTCATATGGAGGACAGTCCCTTTATGATATTAAGCTGGGACCAAGGACTGCGTTTATTGCCGGTCACGAAATGAACGGCCTTTCTTTTGACCCCAAAGACTATAAAGATGTTAAGCCCTTACACATCCCTCAAATAGGACCGGTTGAAAGCCTCAATGTATCTGTGGCCATGTCTATAGCCCTTGCTGAGTGGGCCCGCCAAAATGTGTTTAAAATAGGCGAAACTCTGGTATAATGATCATTTATATATAACTCTATTAATGGAGAACATTATGGCGAAACCAAAGGAAAAGGACAAAAGAGAGAAATTGGACCTTAAGAAAATAAAGAAAATACTTGTTAACATTAAAAAAGAGCTTGATGAAGAGGCTGTTTCTGAAGAAAAGCTTGTAGCTGAGCATGAGGATAACACCTTTGCTGACGCTAACGATCTTGCAACTCATGATACCGATATCACCAATGAAATGAACGTTAAAAAAATAAAAGACGCTCAGTATGAAGACGTTCTTGAAGCCCTCGAAAGAATAGAAACAGAGGACTTTGGTGTTTGCGAAGAATGCGGAGCTGACATCGGTAGTAAAAGGCTAGAAGTTTATCCTACGACCAAGCTTTGTATAAACTGCCAAGAAGAACTTGAAAAAGTGCAGAAAGCAAAAAGCCTTATAGCTAATGCCACAAAAGTAGAATAATGATCCTGTCCATATTTTTAACGATATTAACCTCTATAAACGCAGGCATCCTGCCCCCTGGCTTTGTCGTAAGGCAATTCGGGCACACCAGGGATAAGGTGGATTCTATAAAAGTTGAGGAAAGGGTCGTTTTTGGCGAGGACGCATTCTCTCTTAACGAGACCATATACTTTTTAAGACCCAATTATTTTAAAATAACAGCCGAGAGGTCTGGCGAGCTTGTTACACTCACGAGGAAAGGTTCAGAATGTGAATTCTCTACTGCTGGAAAAAGGATATCAGGGATAAACTGCTCCGGCCTTAAAAGTAATTTCTACTACAACATACTTTTCCCTTACGGCAGCGAGATAGATTATTTTAAATCACTGAACATAGATACTAAAGAAGGACTTGTTTCAATAAGAAAGACCCAAGATGGTGAATATACGGTGCCAGAAGGGACGCTTATAGTAAGGAATGATAGATCACCGATGTTCGTTGTGGGAATAGACAGGACTATGTATAGTGCGGCAGTCGAGGAGCTTAGGTCTGAAAAGGACATGACCTCGTCTATCCTGGATAATATAAAAAGAAAGAAACCTCAAATATGGTTAGATAAATCTGATTTTTCACCTCTTAGGATATATGGGAGCAAGAACAGTGGTGATACGGTGGAGATAATATTATCTTCATATATAAAAGACGCTGCAGAAGTGCCATTCCCTAGCAAGATAACCTTGTTGGTCAACGATCTAGAGAAAGCTTCTTATTCGGTCAGGTCCTTTGAGACCGGCGTTAAGCTTAACGAGTCTTTTTTTGGACTTCAAGCACAGCAAGGCACTGATATTTCAAGTCTTAGTGAGAATAAAAAGAAACTCATTGAATACTTGAAGGATTATAGATAATAATCTGCAATATGCATTATATAGACATAGCACCCTCAAGGCCTTTAACGGGTCTCCTGACCTATGCCCATGATGAAAGACTTGAGGTCGGGACAAGGGTTGAGGTCCCCATAGGGAAAAGCACTTGTTTTGGTTTTGTCATAAACCCTGATGCAAAGAAACATGATGGTGTTGAGCCAAAGAACATAATAAGGGTTTGTGATAAAAAACCTTATTTCTCTCCAAAGAACCTTGAATTATATAAATGGGTCTCAGACTATTACCATTATCCACTGGGCGAAACCCTCTCATTGATAACACCATCTTTTATAACAAAGAAAGAGCTTAAGATATCAGAGGGAGCCACAAGTATAGCCAGAAGGGATCCTTTGGTAGATCTTACCGACGAGCAATTAGAAGCACTAAGGGCAATGAGGGATGACGTTGAACAAAGTAAATATGGAAGCAAGAACCTTCTTCATGGTGTTACTGGTAGCGGTAAGACAGAGGTCTATATAGAATTGGCAAAAGACGCAGTCGCTGAAGGTAAAGGCGTTCTAATAATAGTTCCAGAGATAGCTCTTACACCACAACTAATAAACAGGATAGCTGTGCATTTTAATGGAGAGATATCGGTGCTTCATAGCGGGCTTACTCCAAAGAAGCGATACGAGAACTGGATGAAATTAGCAACAGGCAAAAGTCTTGTATGCATCGGTGCAAGGTCTGCGATATTTGCTCCGATGCCGAGCATTGGCCTTGTGGTCGTGGACGAAGAACAGGATTCTTCTTATAAACAAGACGATCGATTAAGGTACAACGCAAGGGACCTTTCTTTTGTGATAGCGAAGATATTTGGATCTAAGGTGGTACTGTCGTCGGCTACACCCAGTATGGAGTCGATCTATAATTCAAAGCAAGGCAAGCTTAAGTACATATACATAAAGAACAGGGTGAGGGGGCTTTGTCTTCCATCTACGGTACTGGTCGATATGAAGAAGGCGAGAATGGGTTCATACAACATGTCCCAAGAGCTTATTAACCAAATAAAAGAGACCATGGATAAGGGGGCTCAGACCATACTTTATATAAATCGAAGAGGTTATTCTCACACCATTATGTGCAGGGCCTGCGGCAAATCAATATATTGCAGCAAGTGTTCTATAACCATGACAGAGCACAAAAAACAAAATCTGCTGCTTTGTCATTATTGCGGTGCAGAAAGATCTTTGCCTAATTACTGCACTTATTGCGGCAGCCACGACGTTCAATCGATAGGCAGCGGTACTGAGAGGATCTATGAGGAGATAAAGACCTTGTTCCCGCATGCAAGGGTTGTAATAATGGACAGCGATAGAATAGACAGTAAGAAAAAATTAGAAGAGATCCTGGATAAAATATCTAAAAAACACGTGGATATAATAATAGGCACTCAGATACTTGGTAAGGGTCACGACTTCCCAGATGTTAATCTGGTCGGGGTAATAAACACCGATACAATGTTGCAGCTTCCTGATTTCCGGTCATCAGAAAGGGTCTTTCATCAGATCATGCAGGTTAGCGGCAGGTCTGGAAGGATGTGTCAGGGGAAGGTAGTGGTTCAAAGCTACCTACCAGAACATTTTGCTGTTTCCAGGGCTGTTCACAATGACTTCGAAGGATTTTACAGCGAAGAGATAAATAACAGAAAAGAGGCGTTTTACCCGCCGTTTGCCGTGCTGGTAGATATTAAACTTAGCTCTATCTCTAAAAAAGATGCGAGTTCAGAATCAGAGTCCATATCCAAGGATATCCTTAATATAATAAATAAACACAAGATCACAGCAAGCATACTTGGCCCATCCCCATCACCGATAGCCATCATAAATAACAAGCATAGGTATCATGTCCTTATTAAAGGGAAGAGCCGAAGTGAGCTAAATAAACTAATTAAGATATTCAATAGTGACTATAAAAGGAAGAGTAAGATAAAGATAAATATAGACGTAGATCCCGGGACCTTGTTCTAGTCCTTAAAATTCGGTTTCAATTCCCTTATGCCTTCAAGTATCCTTGTGGATGGCTTTGATATTCGTTCTGGAGAGATGACTATCACTCTTTTGAACCTTTCAGTTATTTTATTGTAGTCCTTGAAGATCTTTGGGTTGTCGACGGATATTATCACCAGTTCCGGGTCTTTTGCCATGGTGTTCTCAATGTTCGATCTGGTATATTCACCATCAAAGACATTTTTGCCGCCCGCACATTCTATGGCGCTTGATACGAAAGTTCTTTTGCCGGCGTAAAACATGGGGTCCAGACCAACGAATACGGCGAAACTTTTGGTCAAAAGCGGTTTTTTGTTACAGATAGAATTGAATTCTTTTACTATCTTTTTACTGTTTACATTAAAGATATTAGACAGTTCAATAATGAAATCCTTTACAGCGTCTAGGTTTTTCGGCCTGTCCGATATTATGCGGTAACCCATTTTTTTAAGTTTTATGTAGGTATCTGGCGGAGTGCCTGCATAAGTGGCAATTATGAGATCGGGCTTACACGCGATTATCTTTTCAATGTTGGGTCTGTGATAATATCCAACACTTGTTATTTTAGACCCAGAGAATTCTTCGCCGAAAGGTTCTGCGGCACAGGCGACCTTTTTTATTATGCCTAGGTCTTTCATCGTTCCCAGGACAGAAGGGCTTAAAACGGCGACTCTTTTAGGTGCTGCTTCTTTGGCATTTATTATTGAGGATAATAAAAATAGCAGAACTAAAGCGGGCCTAAGCATTCTTTTGCCGCCTGCTATTAGCCACGATCCTTTGGGTGGACCATACAAGAATTATAATGGAGATGATCTGAAAACTAGAAAGTCCAAGAAAGCCACCCCTTTCGTCTGCACGGAATATCTCTATAATGAACCTGCCAGAAGAATAGAGGATGAAGTATAGGTAGGTTATATAACCATCATATTTTTTTCTTTTAAATGACCACGCCAATATAAAGAACATTATTAGTCCGTGCAGGGAGAGGTATATTTGGGTCGGATGCACCAACTGTCCGTTAGGTCCATTTATCGCCCAGGTGGCAGAGGTGACTTTCCCATAACAGCAACCCTCAAGGAGACAGCCTATTCTTCCTATAGCCGTACCTATTGATATGGCTGGAGCTAGAGCGTCGGTCACCACAGTTAGTTTAATGTTCTTTCGCCTTACATAAAGATATATGAAGAATACTGGTACTATTATGGCCCCGTATATTGCATAGCCGCCCTTCCAAAAGTATAGGACCTGTTCGGGATTCTCTAAATAGTATCCTGGCATTGAGAACAAGACGTGAAATATCCTGCCACCGAGATAGCCTGATATTATAGATATTATGGAAATGTCGATGATGTTAGCGGGGTGTATTTTAGATATTCTTGAATATCTGTAAAAAAAATATAAGCCAGTGAATATGCCAAGGGTTATAAAAGCGTAGTATGAGTATATCTGTGATCCAAAAATATTAAAAAGGACTGGTCTCATTTTTTCTTTCTTTTAGACCTGACCGCTGCTTTTGCCTGTTTCTTTTTTGCTGACTCTATCTTGAACATATCAATGAATATGATCACAACGCCGACGGTTATGGCAATATCAGCCACGTTAAAGGTAGGCCAGTGGTATGTTGCTGTTATCTTTATGTCTATGAAATCAGTCACGAAGCCGTAGACAATGCTGCTTATAAGGTTACCAAGGGCTCCTCCTAATATCAGGGAGAAGGCTATGATGTTCCGTGTTGAATTCTTGCTCCGCACCATTATCGTAACGACCAGCGCCATTACCAAGAGCCTTACTATTATGAAGAAAGGTTTTCTGAACCAGTCTGGTGCGTTGTGTAGAAAAGAAAAGGCAGCACCGTAGTTCTTTGAGTGTGTGATGCTTAAGAAACCATTTATCACATCTACTTTGGAATAAAGTTCCATACTGTTAAGGATGAGCTGTTTGGTGTAAAGGTCCAACACCACCGATACAAGTATTGTGAGTATGCTGATTAAAACTAGCTTATTGCGCTTGAGCATCTCTTGCATATGTCTTCATGCCCCCCTATTTTGCCTACCTCTTCTTTGTACTGCCAGCACCTGGCACATTTACTAAAAGTAGATTTTTTAACTTCTATTTTCAGCTCTTTTCCTTCTGACAGGATAACGTTAGATACTATGAAGATCTGTGAAAGGTCCATTTTTGTACTGACTATTGCTTTGTTAAGATCTTCTGGGACGCTTAGATAGACGTCTGAATCCAAGCTGTGCCCTATCTCCTTGTTCTTCCTTTTTTCCTCTATGGACTTTGATACTTCTTCTCTTAGAGCAAGGATCTTTGTCCAGATCGAATCAAGATCATCGTTAATATGTTTTTCCGTTACTTTTGTTATTGAGCAAAGGTGTATGCTTTGTTTGTTGTCCTTGTGCATGTACCCCCAGGCCTCTTCGG
>JAKLHL010000086.1 GCA_022710165.1 Bdellovibrionales bacterium
AAAAACGCTTCATGGTCTTATCCTCCATAGATTAGTATACGTCGCCGTTTTCCTTTATCTTAAGATCTTCGTAAGGTCCTGCCACTCTTCTGTAGTACTCCTGCTTTATGCACTCAAGAGCACCGACAGCCTCGTTAACTTCTGAGTATCTTAGTTCATACAGCTGCTTCAAGAGACAGCTTACAGAGTAGTTAAGCACCCCTGCCCTGTTCTCTTTCCCTGTTTCTTTTATAGCATCTGCAAGTTTTTTTATGTGTGCGTCAACAACGGCCCTTTGGTCTTTCTTTATATAAGGCATTATTCAACCACCTCCATAATTAGGTCCCTGTTAGTTATTGCTGTTGTGTGCCTCTTTAGTACAGGTTCAGCAAGTTTTAATGCGTTAGAAAGTGCTTTCTCCACGAAGAGCCTTGTTATGACCCTCTTCCTCTCGTTGTGTATGGAAAGCTTAAGCATCCTGTAACCTATGAAAAGTTCACAAGCCATATCAACCACATTCCTAGAGAAGTAACTAACGAACTCCTTGTCGTTCCTTTCAGAGAACTCATTCAAGCATCTGTTCAAGACGCTCTTAATGGAGTTCAAGTTCTCCTGTATGCTGTGGAGCTCTCTTGGATAATCTATGTTCTCATAATCTGCCGCCAAAAGCTCAGCAAGTGTACCGTTCACTATTCCGCCTATTGCTGCGACTACCTGAAGCTGTGTAGTACCTTCATATATGTTGGTTATCCTTGCATCCCTTGCAAACCTTTCTACCGGGAAGTCTTTCATGAAACCCGTACCGCCGTGTATCTGTATGGCGTCATAGGTAACTCTATTGGACATCTCTGTTGAGTAAGCCTTTGCCATCGGGGTTAAAAGAGAAGCTATCGCTGTATATTTCTTTAGAAGGTTCTTGTACTCCTGATTGGTCTCGTTGTGCTCGCAAAGCTGAGTATATACTTTCTTAAGATCAACATAACGGCAGGTTTCATATATTATCGCTCTTGAACCTTCTATTTGTGCTCTCATGCTGGTAAGCATATCGTACACAGGAGGGAAGTTTATGATGGCTTCGCCAAACTGTTCCCTTTCCTTAGCGTACTTTAAAGCTTCTCTGTAAGCAGCCTCTGCAATTCCCAAGCCTTGAGCAGAAACGCCAAGTCTTGCACCGTTCATAAGTGCCATAACGTAACGTATAAGACCAAGCTTCCTCTTGCCTATCAATATGGCCGGTGTCCCGTTGAACTGCATTTCGCAAGTCGGTGAACCGTGTATACCAAGTTTATGTTCTATCCTTCTTATCTGTACAGTGTCATCCCTCTCGATCAGGAACATCGAAAGGCCTCTTCCGTCCTTACTGCCTGCTTCGCTCCTTGCAAGCACCAAAGATATCTCTGCACAACCGTTGGTTATGAACCTTTTAACGCCGTGTAGATGCCATACTCCAGTCTTCTCATCAAGTATCGCTTTTGTCTGGACTGCCTGAAGGTCAGAACCTGCATCAGGCTCTGTGAGTATCATAGCACCAGTGACCTTTCCTGATGTGAACATCGGAAGGTATTTCTGTTTTATCTCTTCTGATGCAAATTCAAATATTGTCTCTCCTATGTCTTGAAGCCCGACTATGTTCATAAGGCTTGCATCAGCGCGGGAGACCATTTCTATTACCATGGTAGATACGGTTGAAGGAAGGTTAAGACCGCCGTAACGTCTTGGTATGGTCATACCTCCAAGGTCTGCGCCAAGTATCGCCTTAAGGTTCTCTTTGGTGCCTCTTGCATACTCGACCTTACCATTATCAAAACCGCAGCCTTCTTCATCAACGCTCTCTGAATTAGGGGCCACTACGTTGCCCATTATGTCACCGGCAACTCTTAATATCTCTGTGTAGTTCCTTCTAGCCTCTTTGATGTTCCTTGGGGCATAGTCATAACTCTCTACGTCCTTAAAATTATTTTCCATCAAAGTTACTACTTCATCTATGTCTGCATGTTCAAGGTGGAATAAAAGATCTTTATTGTCTTCAAAAAAGTTAGCCATCTTAAGTCTCTCCTCTTACTTTTTGCTCACGTCTATTTTCTTATATGCTTCTATCATCATCGGGATAACTGTGTTCAGGTCACCCACTATTTTCACATGTGCGAACTTGAATATCGGTGCCTCAGGATCGCTGTTTATGGCGATTATCTTAAGGGCCTGGTCCATCCCGGCCTTGTGCTGGACACTGCCTGATATTCCGCATGCTATATAAAGCTTAGGTCTTACTGTTACACCGGTCTGCCCTACTTGATGTTCCTTGCTGACCCATCCCTGGTCAACTGCAGCACGAGAAGCGCCAACTTCTGCATTGATGATCTTAGCGAACTCGTTTATCTTGCAAAAACAATCCTTGCTCCCAACACCCATACCGCCAGCGACTACTATATTTGCTCCGGTAAGGTTCACCTTCTTCTCTTTTATTACCTTGTCTATTATCTTAACTGCAAGGTCCACGTCAGAGAAAGTCACATTAATAGGGATAACTTCGCCCTTCCTTGAAGTATTAGGCTCTCTCATCTTCATAACGCCTTCCCTTACTGTTGCCATCTGAGGATGCCACTCAGGGTTTATGATGGTCGCTATGATGTTACCGCCAAAAGCAGGCCTTATCTGGTACAAGAGTTTTTCGTATGTCTTGCCAGCTTTGTTGTCGGTGTAACTTCCTATCTTAAGCTCGGTGCAGTCCGCTGTAAGACCAGACCTTATCGTTGAAGCCACTCTTGGGGCAAGGTCCCTTCCTGTTCGAGTAGCACCAAAAAGTACTATGCAAGGAGCATCTTTCTTAACAGCCTCAACCACAGCCTTCGTATAAGGAAGGCTTCTAAAGTCCTTCAGTTCTTTATTCTCTATGGTGTATACGTAATCAGCACCGTAAGAAAAAAGTGCCTTCGTCATCTCTCCTGCTTTCTCACAAGGAAGATAAGCACTGACCTTAGTATCAAGTTCTTTTGCAAGCTCTGTAGCCCTTCCTAAAAGTTCAAGGCTTACAGCCTCTATCTTTGAATTGTGCTGTTGTATGAATACAGCAACGTGACCATATTTATTTTTTTCCATCTTATTGCACCTACCCTATTATGTGTTCACTAACCAGTTCTTTCATCATGTTGTTTATACCGTCCTGATTTGCTGGATAGTCTTTGGTTTCTATAGATTTGAATACTACGCTGTGTATCTCTTTGACCCTCGTAGGGGATCCGGCAAGACCTATGTATTCAGGATTTACGACTATATCGCAAAAACTTATAACAGGTATCTCCAGCTCCCTCTTTTTTAGATATTCAACATCTTCGTCTGTGACCCAATCCTCGTTCATCTGGAAAGAGGACATTGCATTAACATATTTCAAAAGTCTTTTTACCCTTGGAGGTCTTGGATTATTAACTCCGCCCTCTACGGTCAAAAGCACCGGGGTCTTGCACTCAACTATTTCTGTACCTTCGTCTGACAAGCGTGAAAGTCTCATCTTGCCGTTCTTTACCTCTTCAACATCTGTAACAAAAGTTACCTGAGGCACATTTAGCTTTTCTGCTATCTGTGGACCAACCTGGGCTGTGTCCCCATCTATGGCCTGACGTCCCGCCATGATGATGTCAAAGTTCTTTACCTTTGCCTCTATCGCACTCTTAAGTATCAAGGATGTGGCAAGGGTGTCTGAACCTGCGAACTTTGGGTCGCTCAAAAGGTAAACCTTGTCAGCCCCTCTGTACAAAGATTCCTTAAGGATTTCAACGGCTTTTGGAGGCCCCATAGTTATAACACTAACGTTGGCCCCATACCTTTCTTTGATCTCTAGTGCCATTTCAAGGGCATTAAGGTCATCAGGGTTAAAAACGGTCTTAAGCGCCGCCCTATTGACTGTCCCGTCTTCTTTCATTGCATCAGCCCCGACGTTTGCGGTGTCTGGGACTTGTTTAACCAGTACAACGATCTCCATCTTATAAACTCCTCTTAGCTATTATTAACAATAACATGGGGCCCATAAAAGCCCCGGGACAAGGATATATCATTTTTTGGAGATATATAAAAGCATAAAAATGGGCCTTTTTAAAGCCAAGGGGCCGATACTTTCAAGTATCAGCCCCTAAGTTATTAAACTGACGCAGAGCGACTAATTTCTACCTGGTAAAAGTCCTCAATACGACCGGTGAATTGCTCATGTTAACGCTAGGATCATCTTCTGCTGCATAGACCTCTATATTGAATATATTGACCGTACCTGGTATCGCTGCTTCTACGTTGTCGCATGGTATCATGGCTGTATATTCAGCCCACGTTGAAGTACCAGAAACTGGTGTCGTGTACGAATATCTCCAATAAAGCTTTGTAGGAGTGGTTGTTTCTGTTCCGCGGGTAACTTTTATACAAGCAGCACAAGCGGCACTGCTTGGAGGAGCTGGAGGTAAAGAAGCTTCTGCACTACTTATAAGTTCAAAGCTGCCTTTATTTGAGCTCTTGCTTAAAGCAGGGATAGGAGTTGGGAGTGGTGATAAACATAATGTGTGATCTATAGTAGGCTCGTCGACCTGAAGTGTGTAAAGAGCCGATGACTCTGCTGACAACACACCTGCTTTAACTGTAACAGCTTTAATAGTTGTGCCGGTATTCGTTATGCTTAGAGGAGCTGTATAATCATAACCGGAGGTCTCTGTTGGACTTGAGTTATCATTTGTATATCTGATCTTGTCATAAGTGCTTCCAACTACGAAAAGTTCAAGGTCGCTGTTAATAGGGTCCTTATAAGTCCCGCCGGCTGGTGTGAACTGAGGTGAATAAGGTGCTTGAACAGCATAATTGCCGATGGACACTTCTGAATCCTCAAGATCTTCCTTAAAGGCCATAGCCTTGATCTTGTCAGAAGCCAAAGCTATAGGCGCAGTATAGGTCGAGCCTGCATCCTTACTTGGAGTAGTACCGTCAGTTGTATACTTTATAACAGCACCTGCAGTAGCCGTAGTGATAGTTATTAAAGTACCTGCTGGAAAGCTTCCAGTCTCTGGGCTGATAATAGGTGTTTCCACTTTAGTGGCCAGACCAGCACCCTCGCTATCTCTGGTAGCGAACCTGCTTTCACAGGCTGTGAACATTAAAGCAACAACTAGACTTAGAAAAACAAGACCTGTTCTCTTCATTAAAAGACACCTCCATGTTTTTTGGTATCAACTTATGAACGGATTATAGGCTCTTTAAGAGTTCAAGTAAATATATTCTCTATTCCCACTCTATGGTTGCTGGCGGCTTAGACGAGATGTCGTAGCAAACACGGTTAACTCCCTTGACTTCATTGATTATTCTGTTGGAGGTTTCTGCCAGGAAATGATGAGGGAAATGATACCAGTCCGCTGTCATGCCGTCCACGCTGGTCACTGCCCTTAGGGCCACCACGTTCTCGTAGGTCCTGTTATCACCCATGACCCCTACACTTTTTACAGGGAGCAGCACACTGAAGGCCTGCCATATCTTTGAGTACAGATCATCTTTCATCAGCATAGAGATGAAAATATCATCAACGTCCCTAAGAACGTCCAATCTTTCTTTTGTAAGATCGCCAAGCACCCTTACCGCAAGACCTGGTCCCGGGAATGGATGCCTCATTATGAACTCTTCTGGTATCCCCAATTGACGACCGACCTCCCTAACCTCGTCCTTAAAGAGCTCCCTGAAAGGCTCAACGAGTTTTAAGTGGAGTTTTTCTGGAAGCCCTCCAACGTTATGATGGGTCTTTATAGTTGCGCTTGGACCCTTAAAGCTTACAGATTCTATAACGTCAGGATAAAGGGTCCCTTGGGCAAGATAGTTGGCAGAAAAACTTTTTGATGCTTTATAGAATACGTCGATAAAAGTATGTCCTATTATCTTTCTCTTCTTTTCTGGGTCTTCTACATCTTTAAGGTTCTTTAGGAAAAGTTCACTTTCATCGTAGTAATAAAGCTTATAGCCCATGGAGTTAAAAAGTGATTTTACATATTCAGCTTCGTTCTTCCTTAAAAGACCGTTATTGACGAACACTGGGAAGACCTTGTCATCGCCCAGAGCGTTCTTAAGAAGCACCGCACAAACTGTTGAATCAACTCCTCCGCTAACTCCGCATATTACTCCGCCCTTGACCTCATCCCTAAGACGGTCCGTTTCCATCTTTATGAAGTTAGCCATGTTCCAAGAGGCTGTAAGTCCTGCCACTTTGAACAGGAAGTTGCTAAGTATGTTCTTCCCAAAATCTGAATGATGTACTTCTGGATGGAACTGTACACCGTATATCTTTGAGTCTGCGCTCTTTACAGCACCAAAAGGCACTGATGAAGTATCTGCAAGCTGTATGAATCCTTCCGGCATC
>JAKLHL010000087.1 GCA_022710165.1 Bdellovibrionales bacterium
GCCATAACTGATTATGAGCTCAGCGATCTTACGCTGGTCGGCGTAGTATGGGATATAGCAAGGCCTCTTGCGATGTTCAAAGGACCAAAGGGCAAAAGATATATACTTAGACGTTCAGACAAGATAGGAAGGAACAACGGCGTGATAATGGGCATAGATCAGGGCGAGGTCCATATCAGGGAAATATTCACTGATCTTGCAGGCAAGAAAACAGAGAGAACGACGATAAAAACAGTGAAAAAGGACGTGTGAATGGAGGGCATCATGAAAATATCTTTAAGGTTTTTAGCTCCAGCCATCTTAGTGTTGGCTGTTGCTGGCTGCGGCACCAGCAGGGGCGGAACTTCAAGGTCCAATACTAATGATATGTCAGAGATAAAAGCACCTTCTAACAAGGCACACGTTCACTATCTAAAGAAGTCAGACAAAGAATATGTTTACCTTAAAGGGAAAGACCTAAAGGACTATACCGTTATTAGCGAAGAAGATAATCTTTATGTTAATGTAAGAGGTGAAAATATAGCCGGTAAAGCGGATCTTGAGAAAAGAAGTAAGCTTATAAACAGTATAAATACAGAGTCGTCCTTGGAGGGCTCAAAAGTTGCGTTGAACCTTAAATCCAAACAGGGTTTTAAGATATATAGAAGACCTAGCGGTCTTTTAATTGCAATGGGTCCGGGCTATCAAGAGATAGCAGAAGATGACCTGGAAAAACTGGACGCAGAGATATCCAGCTCATCATCAATAGACGAGGAACTGGACAAGCTCCTAATAGATAACGGGACCGGAGGGGTCGCTTCTACACCTCCGCCAAGTCCTGACTCAGATAAAGAACTTGATGCTCTTATGAGCGAACTTGATTCAGAGGCCCCTAATCCTGCTCCTGTAACACCAGCCATGGAAGAACAGCTTATCGTCGAAGAGGACATGGGCAAAGCTACTACTATAGAGAGCATAAAAATAGATAAGTTCGGCGACAAAGTTCAGGTGTCTATAAGGGGCGACAGGTCTGTAAAGTATAAACAGAAACCATCACCGAAGGGCTACAATCAAGTGATCTTGGACATACCTAATGCAAAGCTTTCAACAAAAGCCCAGCAGTCAATAGATACGGGCTTGTCAGAAGGCCTTATAACCTCTGTCACTCCATATGAGTTGAAGGGCCCATACAAAACTGTGAGAGTGGTCGTACAGATGAGCGATCAACTTCCTGCAGAGTTGACCCAGAAAGGAAATACAGTCCTTGTGTCAGTTCCTACAGATGTGGAAAAGACGAGCTATGCTTATCAAGAACCAGTTATAGAAAGCTCCAATGACATCAATGCGGCAAGGCAGTTATCCAAGGCGAGCTTTGAAGACTATCTCTCTAAACCTACAAAATTCTACGGCAAGAGGATGTCCATCGAGGTAGCTAATGCAGACATTCTTGATGTGCTGAGGATGATACAAGAGGTCGGTGCTATAAATATAGTCGTATCAGATAATGTTAAGGGTAAGGTCAATGTTAGTCTGAAGAGCGTACCATGGGACCAGGCTCTTAGCGTAGTACTCCAGAATGCACAGCTTGGATATGTAATGCAGGGATCTGTGATAAGAGTTGCACCGCTTGCTGACCTTAGGGACGAAAGAAAAGTGGCTGCCGAGGCAATGGAAGCCAACAATCAGCTTGAGCCTCTAAGGATAATGGTAGCAAGACTTAACTATATAAACGCAAAAGAGGCAGAGCACAAGGTGAGCGCCATCCTGTCAAACAGAGGAAAAGTAGCTGTTGATAAGGATGCAAAGACGGTGGTCATACACGATATAGAGGAAGTTATACTAAAAGCTGATAAATTATTGAAGTCTATAGACACAAGGCCAATGCAGGTCGCTATAGAGGCTAACATAATAGAGGCGAGTGATTCTTGGATAAGGGCTATGGGTTTTTCGTGGGCAACTGACAGCGGCGATATCGGCTTCAAGAACATAAGCGGGCTTGGGAATATAAGCGCTATGCTCGGTATAGCATCGGTAAAGGGTGACGTTAAGATAGTCTCTTCGCCAAAGATAGCCGCTATAGACAGGACCACGGCCAGCATAATACAAGGGACACAAGTAGCGTATAAGACGACCGTTTCTGCGGCCTCAGGCGAAACAACGGACAAGATAGAGTTCGAGAATATACAGGTAGCAATGAACGTTACCCCAAGGGTCACGGACAGCGGAGAAGTTATACTCGACGTTGATGTTAAGAGAGAGTTCCCTGACTATATGTTCAGGATGTCTCGTAAAATGCCTCCGGGGATAGGCGTAAGAAGAGCTGCTTCACAGATAATGCTAAAGGACGGAGATACGGCTGTAATAGGTGGCTTGTACTCAATGGACAGCGGCGAATCTGGAGCAGGGGTCCCTCTGATAAGGATGGTGCCTATAGTAGGCTGGTTCTTCGGTAAAGAAGAGGACAGAGAAGTTAAATCAGAACTACTCATATTCATAAAAGCAAGCGTGAAGAAAGACAGCTGAGCAATGACCATATAATATCCGATCTTAATTACTTTTAAGGCTTGGCCTACGTTTTAGACCATACTAAGCCCCATTTTGCTAAAATCGCTAGCTCGCCGCTGTCTCGCAAAACCTCGCATCGGTCTCGTACGCGATTTTTACGCAAAATCTGGCAAGTATGGTTTCCCTAAAACTCCGGAAAGCCTTAAAAGTAATTAAGATCGGATCATGAGGTCTTTTTGTACTGCTGGAAACCTTCTAACAGCTGCTGGAGCATTTTTAGACGCTGATCTTGCGGAGCTCCCTGAATGGTGGTCATCCATTCTTCATCCTGATGGAGTTCTTCTTTAGACAGTATCTGTGAGGCTTCTTGGACCTCTTGCTCGATCACTTCTGGTATAGGCTCAGGATTATATACTAGTATGTTAGGTTCAGCGTCTTTTTCTGACGATGGTTCAGAATGGAAATACATCTCTTTTGGCATTTCTTCTTGTTTTTGAGCTGATTCATCAAAGCTCTTTATACCGAGGGATACCTCGAGTGCTTCTATTTTTTGCTTTACGTTCTCGTCCAAGGTCTTGTTGTATATGTTCTTGTACACTTCTAATGCTTTCTGCTTGTGGCCCTGCCTTTCCAAGAGCTCACCCATGGTTGAGGTTCCTATCTCTGTGAGTATCTTTTCCTGTTCTTCTTCGCCTATTACGTTAAAGGCCTGGTAGGCAGGTCTTTCTTCAAAGCCAAGTTCTGAATCATTGACGAGATCATTAACTATCTCTTTCTTAAGTTCGAACATAGGAGGCTGTGACTGCATTAAAGGCGGAGGAGGTAGCACCACTTCTTCTCTTGAGTCTTCTCTGCGTGTGTGTTCTCCCAATATCTCTGCTACTGTATCTGTTGAAGGTGCTGATGAAGGTTTTGACTCCATGCCTGCTACTATCTTTTTAATTTCCTCATCCTTCGGGTTAAGGAAAAGTATCATCTTGTATGCTTTAAGAGCATTCTGAACGTCGCCCACAAGGCTGTAGGACTCTGCCAATAGTTTTTGTGCAAGGAAGTTGTCTGGTGCTTCTGATACGACTTTCTCAAGCTCCTTTATAGAAGCTGTATACTGTCCTTTATCGTAATAACATCTTGCAAGAGCCACTATTCCGCTCACAAAATTAGGGAAGTATTCAAGCCCCTCCCTGCAGATCTCGATAGCTTCATCTACGAGCCCACTTTTTCTGTATGCTTCTGCCAATGGTGCAAATATCCTTGAACGCGGATTTGCCTGATATTCTTTTAGATATGTCTCTAGACTTGGATCATACTTAGGGGCCATAACTACATAATATTGAACTTTTCGACTATTTTCAACGGTTTTATTGACTGATGATAAGCCATTTGCTAAACAATCACTTATCAATTCTTCCCAATCTGGAGGGGATCGTGGACCTAAAATATGACGTAAGCAAAGTTGAGAATTGCGTAAAAGCGATAAGGGTGCTTTCTGCAGAGGCTGTAGAAAAAGCAAAGTCAGGACATCCAGGGATGCCTTTAGGCTGTGCCGATGTGGCCTTTATACTGTGGCATTACTTCTTGAGGTTCAACCCTAAAGACCCAAAATGGGCGGGCAGGGACATATTCGTGCTATCAGCTGGGCACGCTTCCATGTTGCAATATTCCTTGCTTCATCTCTACGGTTTTAATGTAAGCATAGACGATATAAAGAACTTTAGACAGCTTGGATCAAAAACACCAGGACACCCAGAACATGGTGTTACCGACGGAGTTGAGACCACTACTGGACCTTTGGGCCAGGGTTTTGCAAATGGTGTCGGTTTTGCTATGGCAAGAAAGATGATGGAGGCGCGTACAGGCAATACAGGCATGTACGACTCAAAGGTCTACGCAATAGTCAGCGACGGTGATATAATGGAAGGCATATCAAGCGAGGCTGCTTCTATAGCAGGGAACCTTGGCCTTGATAACCTTATTTATATCTATGACAAGAACGATATCTCCATCGAGGGGCCTACAAGCATAACCATGAGCGACGATATAGTCGCAAAGTTCAAAGCTATGGGCTGGAACGTCCTCGATATAGACGGCTTCGATCATACGCAGATAATGGGTGCTTTGAACACTGCAAAAAGACACAAAGGGTCCCCAACCTTGATAGTTGCACATACCGTCATAGGCAAGGGAGCCAACAAAAAACAGGGAAAGAACTCTTCTCACGGAGAACCTTTGGGCGACGAGGAATTAAAGTGCCTTAGGAACAATATGGGCTGGTGCCATGAGCCTTTCTGCATACCAAAGGAAGTTTATGAGTTCACAAAAGAAAAGATAAATGCAATGGAAGCTGAATACAATGAGTGGAACAAGAAGTACGGGAAACTTTCAAAGGAAAACAAGAACAGTTCAGACCTTCCTGCGTCTTTGTACGACGATCTTCGTAAATTAGCTTCAGGAAAAGCTGATGCCACAAGGAGCAGTTCTGGAAAATGCATGCAGGTGATAGCAAAATATCTGACCGGGTTCGTAGGCGGGTCTGCAGACCTTGGCCCATCCAACAAGACCTTTATAAGTGATTCATCATCAATAAAGAAGGATGATTTTAACGGCAAGAACATACATTACGGCGTAAGGGAGCATGCTATGGGAGCTATTTCTAACGGAATAGCGCTCCATGGAGGATTTGTTCCGTTCGCGTCGACGTTCCTTATCTTTTCTGATTACATGAGGAACAGCATACGTCTTAGCTCGTTGATGGAACAGCAGGTAGTATATGTCTTTACACACGATAGTATTTACGTCGGAGAGGACGGCCCTACCCATCAACCGATAGAACAGTTAAGCTCTTTAAGGCTTATCCCGGGCCTAAGGGTATTGAGACCTTCTGGAGAGCTTGAGACCATAGAATCGTGGCTGATGGCCCTTGAAAGAAAGGAGGGCCCTACGGCGCTGATACTCACAAGGCAGAACCTTGAACAGATAGCAACCCTTGATGCCAAGAAAGTACAGGAAGGGATAAGAAAAGGTGCTTACATAGCTTTAAAGGAAGAAGGCAAACTAAGCTGCGTTGTAGCTGCTTCAGGGAGTGAAGTGCCTCTTGCTGCAAGCGTAAGAAAGATCTTAGGCGCTGAAAGCTGGATGAGGATAGTCTCAGTTCCATGTATGGAGCTTTTCCTTTCACAGGATAGAACGTATAGAGAGTCTTTGATACCTGCAGATGCACCATGTGTAAGCATAGAGGCTGGCAGCACTTTGCTTTGGAAGAACATCTGTGGATCTGACTCTCTGAACATAGGGATAGATGATTTTGGCGTTTCTGCCCCTGGTGAAGTGGTAGCTAAGCACAAAGGGCTTGATGCTGAAAGTATAGCGAAGAGAATAAAAGAATATCTGAACTAAATTTTATATGCCCATGGAAAGTATCGGACCTATGCTGAACACGGACACTCTGCCTTTTGTGACCTTGTAGGCGATGCTTATATCCAAGCCCGCTTTCATGTCATCAGCTATGTCTATTAGCCCTCCAAAGCTGAACTTTATACCTACGGCGCCGACTGAACTTAGGCCTTTTACTTTCCAGTAGTTGTAACCAACGCCAAACTTGAAGTATGAATAAGGCATCTGGGCCCTGAATTCCGGGCCTGCCAGCAGATTGTAGTACCAAACACCTCTTGCAAGTGCAGTGGAATAAT
>JAKLHL010000088.1 GCA_022710165.1 Bdellovibrionales bacterium
GTCCTTAATGGACGGCCTTGTGGCGCATGCAAAGATACAACAGTTGACGTTAATATTATCAGGCGTTATTTGAATGATATTCTTGGTATATGAGCAAACTTGGAGGTCGTAATAAATGAAGATCGTAGAATGTGTTCCTAACATATCTGAGGGTAGGGACAAGTCTGTTATAGATGCAGTTGTTAACGCTATAAAAACAGTTCCAGGAGTTGATGTCCTAGACGTAGATCCTGGTTTTGATACCAACAGAACGGTGATAACTTTTGTAGGCACACCTTCAGTCGTTGCTGAAGCTGCTTTTCAATGTGTAAAGAAGAGCCAAGAGTTAATAGATATGAGTAAACATAAAGGAGCTCACCCAAGACAAGGTTGTACAGATGTTTGTCCTTTTATCCCTGTGTCTGGGGTTACGATGGACGAATGTGTTGGGCTAGCCAAAGACCTTGGCAACAGGATAGGTTCCGAGCTTGGCGTCCCTGTATATTTATATGGCTACGCGGCATCAAGCGGCGAGAGGAAAGATCTTGCTTATGTTAGAAAGGGTGAATACGAGAGCCTCCCGGATAAACTTGGGAACCTTAAGCCGGATTTTGGTCCATCTAAATATAATGAAACAGTTAAAAGATCAGGTGCTGTTCAGGTAAGTGCCAGGGATTTCCTTATAGCATATAACGTTAATCTTAATACTCGGGACAAGAGTCTGGCCAACGAGGTCGCTCTAAGTATAAGAGAGGCTGGTCGTGCAAAGAGGGATGATAAAGGCGAGATAGTCAGGGATAAGGATGGAAAGGCCGTGAATATACCTGGTCTCCTGAAGGAAGTGAAAGCGATCGGTTGGTACATAGATCAATATGGTGTTGCACAGATATCCATTAATCTTACTAACTATCATGTAACACCGCTGCATAAGCTCTTTGAGACCTGCTGTTCAGAGGCTGAAAAGGTTGGTGTAAGGGTCACTGGCAGCGAGCTTGTTGGGCTGATACCAAAGGAATCGATACTTGACGCAGGAAGATATTTTTTGAATAAAGCAAAACGTTCGACTGGATTACCCGAGAAAGAGATAATCCATATAGCTGTTAAGTCCCTTGGCCTGGAATCCATTTCTCCATTCGTGATAGAAGATAAAATAATAGAATATAAGATACAAAAGCCTGGCAAGCTTTGCAGCATGAGGCTGGATGATCTTATAGATGAGGTGGGTAAGGATTCTCCTGCACCAGGTGGAGGCAGTGTCTCTGCGTTGGCTGGAGCTTTGGGTGCCGGACTTGGAAGTATGGTCTGTGCTTTAACCCCATCCAAAAAAGGTTTTGAGAAGACTTTGGCGCCTTTATCTTCTGCCGGGAATGATCTGGTGTTAAACCTTGAAGGGCTTAAAAGGGCCGTTGACCTTGATACGGATGCTTTTAACGACGTAATGACCGCAATGAGGATGCCAAAGAACACTGACAAGGAAAAACAAGAAAGGGATCTTGCGATCGAGGAGGGATACAAGAAGGCTACATTGGTACCTTTCGAGACAGCCAATAAATGTGTTGATGTTCTGCTTGGTCTCGTCAATGTTGTTGACCTTGGTAACCCCAACTCTGCCAGTGACGTTGGAGTAGGAGCCCTAATGGCCTATGCTGGTTTTGAGGGTGCTGTTCTTAACGTCATGATAAACATGCCGAATATAAAAGATGAAAATTTCAAGAAAGACATAATGACTAAAATAAGTGGGCTTAGGTCAAAGGCCGTTAACAGCAGGGATAAAATATTAGGTGTGGTAAATGAAAAGATCACAAAATAAAAAGATCAAAGTTTGCATAATGTGCGGAGGTATATCTCCAGAGCACACCATATCAATAGCTTCAGCTGCTTCTGTTTTCTCTCACTTGGATAAAGAGAGATATGAGGTGATGACAATTGGTATAGGCAGAGAAAAGGGAGAGTGGAGATACTACGGCCGTGATAAATTCTATAATGATGAAGGTGTCATAGATTCATACAGGCTGATGGATGGTGGGTGGTTCCCCTGTTCAATAAAGCCAGGGTCCAAACCATGCGTCTATTACAATAATGAAGGAAAAGATGTTCCAGTAGATATAGACGTAGTCTTTCCAGTAATACATGGTGATAACGGCGAGGATGGAAGGCTTCAAGGCTTGATAGAGTCTTTGGCGTATCCTATAGCAGGATGTGGGACCCTTGCCTCTGCTGTAGGTATGGATAAGGACCTTACAAAGATGATCGCTGCTGGCGTCGGCGTAAAAGTGGTGCCATGGGTGCTTTACCACAATATCGAAAAATTTAACGTAGATGACACAGTCTCTAAATTGGGGCTTCCGTTCTTTGTTAAACCAGTTGCCTCAGGTTCATCTTGCGGCATACACAAGGTAAAGAACAAAGAAGAAGCTAAAGAGGCTGTTGAGGACGCATTCAAGTATTCTGGCGCTGTAATGGCGGAAGAAAGCATAAACGCCAGAGAGATAGAGGTTTCTGTGCTTGGAAGATGGAGCGCTGATGTAATGGTAAGTGTTCCAGGAGAGATAAGGCCGAACAGGGAGTTCTATGATTACGAAGCAAAATACGTGGATAAACATGGGGCTGATCTAATAGTCCCTGCGGAACTTGGCAAACCAACGGTTGATAAAATAAGGTCTTTTGCGGAAAAGGTATTCAGGGCGATAAGATGCTCTGGTATGTCGAGGATAGACTTCTTTGTGGATAAGGTGAGCGGGGAAGTTTTCTTTAACGAGATAAACACCATACCAGGCTTTACCATAATAAGCATGTATCCAAAGCTTCTTGCTGCCAGCGGGATACCATATAGCGAACTTCTTGATAGGTTGATAATGATAGGCTTGGAGGAATTTGATGCAAGGAAATAGACCAGATGTTTATATAACCACACCGTTGTATTATGTTAACTCATATCCGCACATCGGGCATACTTTTACCACGGTAGTCGCAGATGTAGTAAAAAGGCACTATCAACAGCTTGGGAAAAAAGTTTATTTCCTTACCGGGACTGATGAACACGGCGAGAAGATAGCTATAGCTGCTAATAACGCCGGCAAAGACCCTAAAAGTTTTGTGGATGAGAACTCAAAGAGGTTCAAGTCTGTTTGGGATGACATGGGTATTTCTTACGATGATTTCATAAGGACGACAGAGGAAAGGCACAAAAAAGTGGTAAGGGGGCTTTTGCAGGAGCTTTATGAAAAAGGCGATATATACTTTGCGTCTTACGAAGGTAATTATTGTCTTGGCTGTGAAAGGTTCATAACTGAATCAGAGCTGGTCGACGGCAAATGTCCTGACCATGGTACAGAGCCAAAAAAGGTGAAAGAAGAGAATTACTTCTTTAAGATGTCAAAATATGCTGACCAGTTAAAAAAAGAATTTGAGAGCAAAAAGGACATAATAAGACCGGAGTGGTACAGGAAAGAGGTCTTGGGTTATTTGAACGAGAAGATCGACGATCTTTGCATAAGCAGACCCATGGATAGGGTGTCTTGGGGAATAGAACTTCCTTTCGACAACAGGTTCGTTACATACGTTTGGTTCGATGCTTTGCTTAATTATATAAGTGCGATCGGCTATCCAGATCCTTCATATAGAGGATATTGGGACGTTTGCGAACACTTCATAGCAAAGGATATTTTAAGGACGCATACAGTATATTGGGGCACCATGCTCTTGGCGTCAGGCATACCAATATATAAACATCTTAATGTGCACGGCTATTGGAACATGTCTGGCATAAAAATGTCTAAGTCCTTAGGGAACGTCGTTGAACCGTCGTCTTTCAAGGAAAAGTACGGGGACGAAGGTTTAAGGTTCTTTTTCTTGAGAGAAATGCGCTGGGGCGAAGATGCTGACTTTACCATAGAAAGATTTGTCCTTAGATATAACTCGGATCTGGCAAATAATTACGGGAACCTCATTTCAAGGACGATGGGGATGGTTGAAAAGTATTACTCTGACAAAGACTATCTTGATATAAAGAGCGAGCTTCCAAAAGAACATGTGCTTAAAGACCAGCTGGAGAAGCTGGTGAATTCTTATAAGGCGGACTTTAGTTCCTGTGAGTTCAATAAGGCCATGGAAAACATGTGGCGACTCTTTGATGATACTAACAAGTTCATCGCGGACAGCAAACCATGGGACCTTGCAAAAACAGGCAACAAGGGAGAACTTGATAAGGTAATAATGCCGGTCCTTGAGGTTATAAGGATCTGTACTTATATGCTTCTTCCTGTAATGCCAAAGGTGTCTTCTGCGATATTGTTAGAGCTGGGGTCTGATAATATAGAAAAGACGACGTTTGATGAATTCTGCAGATGGGGCTCTCAGGATAGGATAAAGGCCAAGTATGTTAATAAGAAGTTTTTTAACCGTATAGAAGAAAATACCGGAGGAGCTTGATCATGAAAAAGATATTGTTATTGATCGTGTTACAGCTGCTTTTTGTCGATCTAGCCTATGGTTTGGTCAAGTTAAAGGACGTTACACAAAAAGGAGCTGGTTCTACTGGGAGCATAAGGATAGAGTTCAATGGGACCTATAAAAGGTCTAAGGCCGATATTGAATATAAGAACGATCATGTAGAGATATTGATGAAAGATGCTTTTTCTTTGCCGCCGAACAGGGTCTTTAAAGTGTCGTCAGAAAAATCATCTGTTTCCAAGATCACATCAAAACTGGTCCCAGGCAACTTGATAAGACTTAGTGTCTATTTCAAGATACCTTTGGACATAGTTCAGAGGACCGGTAAGCTGGAATTAGATAGGAATATATTAAAATTCACTTATAAGACCACAATGGATGAGCCAGTGACTCCTGAAAAAGAGGCCTCAGCAGACGTAGTTCAACCAGTAGTGGATGATAAGCCTTCAGATACTAAAGATGAAAAGGCTTTAGATGCATATTATCAAGCGATCAATGACAATGGATCAAGTGATGAAGTTAAAATAGATGATAAAGCCATAGCTCCTGACGTTAAGATAGAGAAAAAAACAGAAGCTGGAATAAAAAGGTTGTGGGGTGTCCTTAAGGGCGTTTCCGTTTTGATATTAGTCGTTTTGTTCTCGATAGGTGTCTTTTATCTATATAGGCGATATTCGTCTGGCATGACAGAGAGCCTTAATACTCCTTTTGGTAGATCAGAAGAACTGGGCAGAATGTCAATGCCTCAACAAAAGCCAGTTGTCAAAGCTCAGCCTGCAGTAAGCAAACCTGTTGGCGCTGTTAATATGCCGGCAGACATAAAGGTGCTCAGTAGTCTTAATCTGGACCATGGCAAAACAGTTCACGTCGTAGAATATATGGGTGAAAAGATGTTGATAGCTACCAGTAAAGATAGTGTTACTATGCTTTCAAGGCTGGATGCAAAAAACGCAACTAATGAAGAACCTGATCTTTTCAAGAATACTAAATTTAAGGATAGGTTCGGCAGCGACTTTTAATTGCAGTTACATTTTACTCCAGAAGCCATCATCCTTTCCGAAGCCGATGGCCTGACCGCTTATCATCAGGTTGAACGTTATGTTGTATTGTATGCCGGCCCTGTCGTATGGTGCTGTAGCCGCAACTTTTAAGAACCAGCATGCAGAAGGCGGGTAGTAGATTATGTCTGCGTACTTGTCCTGTATCCTGTCCTTTAAGGTGCCTGTTATTGTGTTGTTGAGTATGAACCTGGTGTTAAAACCAAAACGCCATATCCTGAAACCCAACCTGAACTTAAGCTGGTTTATATTACTGGATGCTTCCGTTTTGTCGAAGTAATAGCCTAAACCTATATAGTTCTCTTTTTCTGCTATCAAGAGCTCGCTGCTGGTGCCCAATTTTTTTGTATATACGTTATAAAAATTAGAGAGCAGTATGTTGAACCACTCGTAGTTAGCAAGTATGTCAGATCTTAGATAGCCGAATGGCCTTCCGGTGGTATCTAAAAAATTATAAGTTTGGTACAATTTCCATTGAACTGGCAACAATACGGTGAAGTCGTCCTCTTGCGCCGTTATCTTTCTTTTTTTATCTTTGTCCGGTCTCTCTCTTAGGTCCAGAAAATCTTCTTTGGACGAGGTCATTATCTCTTTTTCATA
>JAKLHL010000089.1 GCA_022710165.1 Bdellovibrionales bacterium
TATTTAAGAGCTGGAAGAACAGCATGGAGAGTTTCCTTAGGGGCGACCAGAAAAAATATTATTTTGGTTTTAAACCTGAGCAGTCAATTCCAAAGTGGAAAAGGGTCATAGTAGTGGCTTCCTACCTCAACTCTTTCGTTGCCAGTGATGAACCTTCTATGCCGGCATTCTACAACAAACTACAGACCAAATATGGTGTTTCCAAAGAGGACATAGCACTTGGTAACACTATGATCAACAAAGACTATCAGAGCCTGGATCAAGAAAAGATAAAAAAGCTTAAAGAAATGGGAATTAAGGAGAATCTCTTCAGGTCTATCTTCAGCACGGCTCCATCCAATGTAGTGACCATGAATTACAGCGAGAATATAGATACTAAAGCTCTACTTACGATAATAGATAACGAATCAAAAAAACAGAATCCTGACACTAGATTAATCTCTGACTCCTGGACCAAGATAATGTCAAAGACCGATAACAATCAGTGGTCAGACAGATTCCTCAACATCCTTTCATCTAACGACACAAAACTCAGCATAAAAAAAGCCATGGTAACGGCCCTTAGCTACAGCGAGAGATTGCCTGAAAAGATATACAGCATAATGAACCAGGATTGGGCAAAACTTTTAGATATAGCCTCACTATTCGAGAATAAAAAGAACCTGCCGTGGGAGTTCTGGTCACAGATGATAGATGTCATCAAGGGTGAAAAACAGACCTTTCTATGGTGGAACATATTATCCAAACATAGCAACTGGCCTACAAGTTTCAGGGAACATGTACCGGCACTTATAAATTATGGTGATGCCAGGATACTCATTCCTTTAGCTGATAAAGAGACCCTCACTAAAGAGGAATATCAGGCTGTAGCAGACCTGATGTCAAAGGAAGGCTTGAACAAGAACACCATCTACTCAATAAACACTTTCCTCAGGAAAAGGACGGAGCTTCCAAAAACGATCTGGGAGAAAATGCCTGAATATTCAAAGAACTACGGACTTAACAACACCCCAGACATGCTAAGTATATTATCAAACAAGGAACAAATACCTAAAGAGCTAAGCTCCATATTATACAGCTCCATAAAATTCGAGAGCAGGTCCGTAAGCATCCAAAAGATAAAGGACCCTCAATACTTCAAGCTTTTTGGGAAAGGAGCTTCATCAATAGGGGGAATTGGCTACAGGCAGTTCAACGAGAGTGCCTATTCTTTGAGGATATTCAAGTTCTACAACGAGAGACTATACCTATTAAGGTACAAATATAAGACCATGAGCACCAAGGAGCTTATGGAAGCATTTCAGAACTGGCTGGATGCATTCAATTACGAACATAAGTACGGCAACGATTGGCTGCCACCTGAAAAAACATATTACAGTGCCGTTGATCTTATGCTTAGTGATGATTTTGATATAATGCTCAATAACATCTCTGACTTCTTCAGCCAAGACCTGCCAAGGTTAGCCATATATCAGGCCCATCAGGCCCACATACATCAGCAGCATATATCAGAACTCTTATCAAAGAACATAGCGAGGGATTTCTTCCTTATATCCGAAATAGACATAAGGCTGAGAGGCAGAATGCTAAGATATCCTGAAGGTCCAAGAGTTAGCGGAATAAGGACGGACCCTCTTAACGTATTCTCTGATTATGGCCTTATGGTAGGATTCCTGGGTGAAGATATCACAACATCTATGCAGGACTATAACTATTCACTTAATAAACTTTATGAGGCTACCCTTGAAAAAATATTAAATAGTGAAGAAATAAAAGAAAAGGATAAGCGCCTGTTCGCCACTGAAGGCAGGTTCGTGAGCAACCTTAGGGACTACGCTCGTAACCTCAGGAACGGTAAAGACAAAGAACTTAAAAAAATACTTAAGGACGTAGTGCCAAAAGGTTCTGATCTGGGCGGTATATACGATCAAGACATTGAAGATTTCATAATCTTCGCACTTCAATCAATATCTGAGACGCCTAACAAAGAGTACACTAAAGAAAAGATCATGGTCCTGGCAGAGAGTCTTCCTACCCGTTTTGACATATTAAGACTTGCAGGTTCTGAAAAGATATCAGAAAAAGAGAATAATCCCCTCTGGCTAAAAAGCGCTATATCACTAGTAAAAGCGACATCAGAGGATACAGGCCCGAAAGCGGACAACATACTGCTGGCCCTGGACAAGAAACTTCAATACTCCTTAAGCAATTATGAAGGACCTAGCAACATAGTAAGTACCGAAGACCTCGTACCGATACTGCAGGCCTACACAGGTCTAAGTACAGAAAATATCGATGAACTAAGGTCCGCCACATTGCAAAATATAGCCAAGACCGAAGGAAAGCTGGACGATAAAACCATAGATGTGTTGTTCGGCACAGAGGAAACAGGCGGATACTATGATTATCTCTCTATGAACATCGGCGGAGAAGATGATGTCAGCGAACTAATGCTCCTTAGCGGCGTTTGCTACAGCACAGAAAACTATACTTCCATGTCAAGGGACAACCTCAGATTTGTGGCTGGCACGTTCTCAAAGATATATCCTATCTTCACAAACAAGATAGAACCAAAATACAAACAAAAAGGAAGAGAGCTCCCGGTACCGATGCTCCTTATAAGAAGCTCCTCTTTATCTGGGACTTTCAAAACCGGCTATCAAAAGCTAAACGTAATAAAGTTCTAGGATAAAGATCACCTCAAGAACAGCATCTCTCTGTATTTAGGCAGTCTCCATAAATAGTCCCTGGTGTTCTGCTCTATCGTATTGGAAAGAGCATGTATCGCATCAAATAAAGGAAGCATCTTCTGTGACAGCTCCGCTGAAAGATCTATACAGCTCTCTATCTGTTTTGAGTTCTTATGGAGTGTTTCAAGTTCTTCCACTTTCTGGACCAGGTTTATCACTGTCTCCTTGAACATTTTTGTATTGTGATCCCTGATGGTAGAGCTGTTCCTCAATGAAAGTTCTTCTTCTGCCGAAGGTATTACAAAGGTCTTTACAATATCTATCAGACAACTACCCTCTATAAGCACGGCTTTTGAATACCTTTCGAGCATTATGTGTATCTTGGCGTCGAACTCTTCCTGAGTGTATATCTTATTTTCTACAAGGAATTTACCGTTATCCTTAAACCACTTATAGGATGAAGGAGTGTCCTTTAGCACTGGGAGCCCCCTCTTTTCAGCCTCTTTCTTCCACTCATCACTATAATTGTTACCGTCGAACAGCACATGTTTTACCTGAGGCAACATTGATCTTATTGTAGAGAACACCGCCGTTTCGATGTCACCGGTCTTTTTAAGTTCCTCTTCCAATTTTTGATTAACATAGCTAATGCCGCTAGCTATTACGGAGTTCAACACCGTCAAAGGATAGCTTATGGCCTGACTTGAGCCTGCAGCCCTGAACTCAAATTTATTACCGGTAAAAGCAAATGGGGAGGTCCTGTTCCTGTCGCAGTCATCAAGCTTTACGCTCGGAAGATGCGCAAGTTCTATTTCCATTTTAAGTTCCCTTGGGGTCTTTTTTTCCTCTACAGACCTTTGTATGCTGTCCAAAAGACCTTCAAGTCTTTTGCCTATGAAGACTGACATGATCGCCGGAGGAGCTTCGTTGGCACCAAGACGATGGTCGTTGGAATGGGTCGCTACTGAAGCCCTAAGAGCGCCACCATGATCAGCAATACCTTTAAGAACTGAGAGCATGACCATCAAGAACTTGTAGTTGTGCTGAGGTGAATCTGAAGGTTCAAGAAGGTTCTCTCCGCTGCTAGTTGCCAAAGACCAGTTCAAATGCTTTCCAGATCCATTGACCTTAGAAAAAGGTTTCTCATGAAAGAGGACTGTGAACATATGTTTGTCGGCTATCTTCCTCATGGTCTCCATCACGAGCTGGTTGTGGTCTGCCGCCACGTTAGATTCCTCGAATATCGGAGCGAACTCATACTGTGCAGGGGCGACTTCGTTATGACGGGTCTTGCATGGAACCCCAAGCCTAAAAAGCTCATATTCAAGTTCCTGCATGAAAGCCATCACTCTTGGCTGTATCGCACCAAAGTAGTGGTCCTCCAGCTCCTGGCCCTTTGGTGACCAGCCTCCTATCAAGGTCCTTCCGCAGAAAACAAGGTCTTCCCTTGCACTGTAGAAAGATTTATCAATAAGGAAATATTCCTGTTCTGCACCGACGCTGGTATTAACATACTTCGTAGTCTTGTCTCCCAGCATACCAAGAAGCTTTAGTGCCTCTCTTTGGATGTTCAGGTTTGAACGTATGAGAGGGGTCTTTAGATCAAGGGCCTCACCGTTGTAAGCGATGAATATCGAAGGTATGCACAGCGTCTTTCCATTTGGTGTCTCAACTATGAATATCGGCGAGGTAGGGTCCCACGCAGTATAGCCTCTTGCCTCAAAGGTACTCCTTCTTCCTCCACTTGGGAAGCTGGAAGCATCAGGCTCACTCTGAATAAGTTGAGAGGCTGAAAGTTTTGATACAGGGTTCTTGCTATTATCAAGACTAAAGAACGCGTCGTGCTTTTCTGCAGAAAGGTCTGTCTGAGGCTGGAACCAGTGAGTAAAGTGAGTAGCGCCCATGGAGATAGCCCAGTCTTTTGCTGCCTGAGCTACAGCCTCGGCGGTAGCTTTGGATAAAGGCTTGCCACTAATAGCAGTTTCCATAAGGTCGTTATAGCTATGTTCAGGGAGTATCCTTTTCAACTTTGAATAACTCAGTACGAGTTCACCGAATATATCAGTTATGTTCTTTGGCCTCGTTTCCATTACAACTGGTCTTCTATTAAGTACCCTTTCTACGGCCTTTACCCTTAGATTCTCTTGCACCTGCATAAACACCCCCTGTAACTCTTTACAGCCAAAGGTTATCGGCAAGAAAAATGACTGACAACTGCTATTTTTTTTGATAGAAAGCTTTTGACCAATAAGGACGCGCCGGTAGCTCAGATGGATAGAGCTTTGGTCTACGAAACCAACGGTCAGGGGTTCGACTCCCTTCCGGCGCGCCAGGTAAATTTTCCTTGACAAACCATTGTTTTCTTTAATATATTCAACGCCATGCTAAACCTTGTAAAGCTTACTGCCATTGTGTTCTGCTTTACCAGCATGCCGGTTAATGCCTATCAAACAACCGCACATAAAATAGTAGAGCTGGAAAGCTCTTTAACAGGCCAGACGCCTGACTATAAAACTTTGGACAAGATCATTGATGAGTCAGTAATAGAAATAAGAAAGATCTTACCCAAAGGAACTAAGGCAGACAAAAAAACTGCATTAAAGTCCCTCAAGACCATCTACAGAGTCTTAAGAAAGAACGGATTCTTATATAAGAGTACTGACCTTTTAAGTTCCGCCTTGAGCTATTGCGACGCTGACAAATGCTACTACTCAGATTGCGACACCAGCAGTTACATATATTATTCAATACTCAGCGATGTATTAGAACAGGATGTAATACTTGTAACAAGACCAGCACATATGTTCGTAAGATGGCAATTCCCAGATAAAGTACATACGAACTGGGAGACCACTGAGAACATGAGGATCTCTGATTGGGAATATAACTACGCCTTCCCTGGATCCCTGGACCACGAGCTTAAAACATCTGAACAGGTAATAGCCTCTGTGTATTACACTTACGCCGTGAGCTATCATGAAAAACTTGAATACAATAATGCCTTGGAACACATAAACAAAGCCATAGAAATGGATCCTTACTCCTATAACTACTATAACGAACGTGGGGTAATCAAATATAAAATGGGAAAGTTCGTGGAAGCGATAAATGATTATACATATGCGATAATACTAAATCCAAACGACCCCTCGTACTACGGCAACAGGGGCGTCTGCTACTACGCATTGGAAAAATATCAAGAAGCTTTGAGTGATTTTGATTGTGCTATGTCAAAAGGCATCGTCGCTGTGGACTATTCTAAAGTAAGGGAACTCGCACTACAAAGAATAAAGTTAGACCCTGTAGCCAACATAAAACAATAAAGCCCATACTTTCCTGCTATCCAATCAAAAGTATCCTTAGAA
>JAKLHL010000009.1 GCA_022710165.1 Bdellovibrionales bacterium
GAGGACGTTGATACAATATTCGAGATAGGCGGACAGGACTCAAAGTTCATAAGTCTTGATAAGGGTATCGTCGTTGATTTTCATATGAACGAGGCATGTTCTGCCGGCACAGGTTCATTCCTGCAGGAGCAGGCTGAAAAGCTCGGGGTTAACATAAAAGGTGAGTTCTCTGAGCGTGCATTAAATTCAAAACACCCTATAAACCTCGGTGAAAGATGTACGGTCTTCATAGAGAAAGACCTCAACAACTATCAGCAAAAGGGAGCAGCGCTCAATGATCTTATAGGCGGGCTTGCATACTCGGTAGTGCATAACTATCTTAACAGGGTCGTAAGAGGAAGGCACATCGGAAGGATCATCTACTTCCAGGGCGGTACCGCTTACAACGATTCAGTTGCAAGCGCTTTTTCTAAGGTCCTTAATAAACGTGTAATAGTTCCACCTCATAACGGTGTTATGGGTGCAGTTGGCATGGCCCTTATAGCAAAAGAGAACCATGAAAGGACAGGCAAACAGACCACCTTTAGAGGCTATGATATACACAGCGTTAATTATTCCCTGAAGGAATTCTCATGTAATGCATGTTCCAACCAGTGTGACATACAGGAATTCTCTGTCGAGGACAGAAAAACATATTGGGGAGATAAGTGCTCTGATAAGTTCAGGAAGGCGGCAAAAACAGGTATAACATCCGTAACAAAGGACCTCTTTAAAGAGAGGGAAGCCCTTTTATTCGATGCCTTCAACAGATACCACAGCGATGAAGATACCTCCAAGAAGACCATAGGTTTTTCAAGGGCGATGTACTTTCATGACAGGCTGCCATTCTGGGCGACCTTTATCGGCGAGCTTGGATTCAGGATGGTCCTGTCCGATCCGACCAATAAACATATAATAAAGCAGGGTCTTGAAAGTGTTGTTGCTGAACCTTGCTTCCCTATCAAGGTGTCTCACGGACATGTGCTGAACCTTGTTGAGAAGAACACAGACTACATACTCATCCCTTCAATGATAACATCCGAGTGTTCCAACGAGGACAAGGATAAGGCTGTAGGAAGAAAACAGACCTATTTCTGCTTCTGGGGACAAACACTCCCAGAGGTCATAAAGGGCAACCAAAAGTTCAAGAGTGTCGCAGACAAGATATTGATGCCTAAGGTTGAGTTAAGGGAAGGGGACGTCTTTGTAGTCAAAGACCTTCACAGGTATTTCGTTAAATATTTCCCTGAACTCACAAAGGCTGATGTGGAGAGGGCCTATTACAGGGGCAAGGAGGAACTTGAAAGGTTCAGGACTTCTCTTTACTCGCTGTATGCTGAAGCCCTTGAAGAGATAGAGAAGAGCGGAAGAGAAGCCATAATCCTTGTAGGGCGTCCTTACAACGTAAACGACAGGGGCGTTAACCTTAATATAGCTTCAAAGCTTAGGGACCTTTACGGTGTTAACGTTGTTCCAATGGATGCAATAGAGGTAATGGACGATAACATAGACGATATCCACTACAACATGTTCTGGGGCTATGGCAGAAGGATCCTAGCTACACTTAAACAGATAAGGAACTCCAAGAACATACACATAATATATATAACCAACTTCCAGTGCGGACCGGATTCTTACATAAAGCATTTTGCACCAACAGCTGTTGGTAAGTCCTATTTAACACTTCAATTTGACGGACATGGTAACGACGCTGGTATGCTTACACGCTGTGAGGCATATCTTGACAGCAAAGGCGTTTTTAGGAAACAGAAGAGTAAGGCAAATAACACGGAGGCTGCTCAAAGATGAACAATACACAACAAGCTACCGATAAAGTAAAAAAACGCATATCCCTTACGGGTAAGACCGTTTACATTCCAGGAATGGACTATGCTGCAACACGTCTTTTTTGCGCTATGTTCAAGGCTTTTGACGTTAACGCAATACCTAACATAAGATCTGATGCCAAGACCATAGAGCTAGGTTCAAAGTATACCAGCGGCGAGGAATGTCTTCCGGAAAAGATCACCATAGGTGATTTTATGAAGGTCGTGCTTGCTCCTGGCTTTGATCCAGAGAAGAACGTTTTCTTTATGCCTCTTTCAAACGGTCCATGCAGGTTTGGCCAGTATGCTCCATATTTTACACATATCCTTAAGAAGCACGGGTATGGGAATGTGCAGGTCTTAAGTCCTTCAGGAGAGGACGGTTATGGAAGTTTTGCTGAAAAGGATTCCAACAGCCTCTTAAGGACTGCCTGGACGGCCCTTGTTACCGCCGACATATTAAGAAAGACACTGCACAAGATAAGACCTTACGAAAAGATGAGTGGAACTACTGACAAGGTGTTTGAGAGAGCTTTGGAGCGTCTTGAATATATACTTTCAAGAAAAGATTATTCCACAATGAAAAAACACAGAGCTGTGGTCTCTGCGCTGGCAGACATAAATAAGGAGTTCATGAGCATCCCAGCTGATTTTACAAAGACCAAACCTCTTATCGGCGTAGTTGGAGAGATATTCTGCAGGCTTAATGAATTCTCTAACAGTAACCTTATAAGGCACGTGGAAGAGCATGGAGGAGAGTGCTGGCTTAGCGATATGTGTGAGTGGATATGGTACACTAACTACGAAGAGAAAAAGAACCTTGCCTATGCAGGAAGGACTGTCTCCCTTGCTATGCTTATAGCCAAGATAAAACACTACATACAGTACACTGATGAACACAGGCTCTACAACGTGTTCAAGAATGAGTTCGTTGGTTACGAGGAAGCACCGGGAGCGGCAGTGGGACTCATGGAACTTGCAGCACCTTATTTCGATAAATATACTGTAATAGGTGAATCAATACTCAGTGTTGGAAAGGCCATACACGTATACAACAAGGGTGGCGACGGGATCATAGACATAAGTCCGTTCTCCTGTATGAACGGTATAGTCAGTGAGGCTGTATATCCTCTTGTAAGCAAGGACCACGAGGATTTCCCGATAAAGTCCATGTACTTTGACGGTAATTCAAGTGCTGCGATAGAAAGGGACCTTCCTATATTCATGGAAATGGCCAGAGGCTACATGAAGAGGAAGAACATCCAAAGGACTTATCCCTGGTATTTTAACAGGCATTGATGGATAGATATATAAAGCATATTAACTTTGAGGCTATAGGGGCTGAGGGCCAAAAGAAGCTCTTGTCGTCCTCAGTGATCATTCTGGGTGCTGGAGGGCTTGGCGCAAGCTTTGCCAATTACTTTGTCCGCTCTGGGATAGGAAGGGTAAAGATAGTCGACAGGGATAAGGTGGAACTAAGCAATCTCCAGAGGCAATGCATTTACGACGAGAACGACATAGGAAAGCCCAAGGCCCTTTGTGCAATGGAAAAATTAAAAAAGGTGAACTCTCAAATAAAAATAGAGGCAGAGGCCCTTGAATTCGGCGGGTCCAACATTGAGACCCTTATCAAGGACTTTGACCTGGTGGTTGATGCAACGGATAATTTCTCTTCACGTTTTATAATTGATAATGTCTGTGCAGAACTTAAAAAGCCCTGGATCTTTACAGGCGTCATAGGAGCTGTAGCTCAGACCATGCTAGTGAATTATCCTAAGACTAAAAGACTTTCAGATATAGTGCCTCAGCAGACCAGGCTTTCACAGATAGAGCCAAATACTTCATCAAGTGTGCTTTTCCCTGCAGTGTCTTCGATAGCGGGGACTGCTTCACTACTTGGCATAAAGTATCTAACCGGTCAGGACTATCATCCTGACACCATGTTCGTCTTTGACTATTGGAACAACACGCTGAAGCAGATAAAGTTCTAGGCGCGATGATTTCAAAAAATCTTTTTAGCTGTTTAATGCTCTTACGAGATTATGCCTGCACCGACGACCTTATCATCGTCATACAGTACTACGGTCTGACCAGGGGTGACAGCCCTCTGAGGTTCATCAAAGTGTATCTTTACCTCTGTAGGGCTTATAGGACTTATCACGGCAGGGGCTTCTTTATGCTGCTGGCGTATCCTTGCCTTGACATGCATCGGAGCTGTTAGTTCTGCTATGGATATCCAGTTCATGTTATTTGCTTTTAATTCTTTTGTGAAGATGCTGCTCTCAGGGCCTACGGTTATGGTGTTATTTTCAGCGTCTATCCTTATTACGTAAACTGGTTCGGGGGTACTTATACCAAGACCTTTTCTTTGACCGATGGTGTAATGTATTATGCCTCGGTGAGTGCCCAGTTTTTTGCCGTTAGTGTCAAGTATATCTCCGGGCTTTACCTCTTTGTCCTTGAACAGTATTGAGTAATCGTCTGTCTCTATAAAGTCCTGGCTTTCTTTTTTCTCTGCCAGCTCCTTGAAACCGAGCTTCAAGGCCAACTCTTTTATTTCGAGCTTTGTTTTTGAGCCGAGCGGGAACATGACTTTTGACAACTGTTCCTGAGAGAGGAAAGAAAGAAAGTACGATTGGTCCTTTTTTGTATCAAGGGCTTTTTTGAGACACCATCTTTTTGTGTTATCGTCGTAATCGACCCTTGCATAGTGTCCTGTCGCAAAACACTCGAACTCTATCCCGGACTCCTTGGCTCTTTCTATCAGCGCCCCGAATTTTATCTTCCTGTTGCACATCACACATGGGTTGGGTGTTTTGCCGCAGGAATATTCCGAACAGAAATATTCTATTACGTTCTCTTTGTAATCCTTTTTAAGGTCTACTACAAAATGCGGTATTCCTATCATCTCTGCTATTCTTTTTGTCTCTTCAATATCCTTTATCTCTCCGGGCCCATAACATCCTGAAATGCCAAGGTCAGCTATATCAAGGGAGTTGTCCCATATGGACATGGTTATACCTATAACGTTGTAGCCTGCCTGCTTGAGCAAATATGCCGTTATTGTAGAGTCGACCCCGCCGCTCATCCCGACGGCTATTCTAGATCTCGTCATTTTCACTAAGCCCCATCCTGGATACATTGAAAATACCAGGGGTCTTTTTAAGGTTGCTCATGATCTTATTAAGTTGTCCGATATCTTGTATACTTATATCGAAGACACATACGGCCCTGTTACTTTCATTTGTTTTTATATCCGCTGCAACTACGTTAGCGCCATTCTCTGCGAATATCTTACTCATCTTTGCTAGAAGTCCAGAAGTGTCAGCGGTCTCTATCCTTATCCTTGTGATCTGTCTTGCAGTTGAGCTCTTGTCCCAGTCAACATCTATGATCCTGTTGTCGTCCATCTCTATCAGTTTAGAGCAGTTCTTTCGGTGTATGGTTATTCCTCTGCCTCTAGTTATGAAGCCAACTATTGGTTCTCCCTGTACCGGCGTACAACACTTTGCGAATCGTATCAAAAGGTCATCGGCGCCGCTTACCTTGACTATGTTCCTGGACGACCTTACTGACTTTGCGGCCTTTTGTACTATTTCCCTGAATATGGAAGCCTTTTCCTCTTTCTCTTCTGACTTTAAGTCTGGTGCTATCGCTCTTGCGACTTCTTTAGGCGTTACTTTTCCATATCCTATGCCTATCAGCAGCTCTTCCAGGTTCTTATACTTGAACGTTGATGCGACCTCTGATATTTTTCCCTCTTTGTTCAGCGTCTGGAATGAAAGACCTATTTTCTTCAATTCCCTTTCGAGCATTTCCTGTCCGAGGGTCCTTGATCTTTCATTTTCGATAGTCCTCAAGTAAACACGTATCTTGTTCCTTGCCTTTGAGGTCTTTACATATTTTAGCCAGTCCTTTTTAGGATTCTGGGTCTTAGACGTTATTATCTCAACTATATCGCCGGATTTTAGCGTCGATTTTAATGGTACTATAAGGTCGTTTACCTTTGCACCAACGCATGTGTTCCCGAGGTTCGTGTGTATGCTGTAGGCAAAATCTATCGGGGTGCTCCCAACAGGCAGCTCCTTAACTTCCCCAGTAGGTGTGAACACATATACTTCATTAGAGAAGAAATCCATCTTTACCGAGTCCATGAACTCGTTAGAGTCCTTTACGTCGGTCTCTGTCTCGAGCAGTGACCTTAACCAGGTGAACTTCTCGGCATCGTCGTCAGGCATATGGCCTTCTTTGTATAACCAGTGTGCCGCAATACCATACTCTGCTATCTTGTGCATCTCAGGGGTCCTTATCTGTATCTCCACTCTTTCTCCGTAAGGACCTATGACCGTCGTATGCAGGGACTGATAGTTGTTAGGCTTAGGCATCGCTATGTAGTCCTTGAACCTTCCGGGGACCGGTTTCCAGAACGAATGTATGATGCCAAGTACCTCGTAGCATGATGTTACGTCCTCAACTATTATCCTGAACGCTATGAGGTCGTAGATCTGGTCAAAGTCCAGACTACGCCTTTTCATTTTATTAGATATACTGAAGTAATTTTTAAGCCTTCCAGAGACGTGTGCCTTTATCTGGAACTCAGACAATCTGTCCTGAATGACCTTGATCACCTCTTGTATGTATTTTTCTTTTTCCGTCTTTTGTTTCTGGACTTTCTTTACAAGGTCAGCAAAACCCTCGGAGTCCATGTACATGAAGGAGAGGTCTTCCAGCTCGGTCTTTAGCCACGAGATACCTAGCCTGTGGGCTATTGGGGCATATATGTCCAGAGTTTCCTGGGCTATCCTTTGCTGCTTATCCGTCGGTAGATGGTTAAGTGTTCTCATGTTATGAAGTCTGTCTGCGAGCTTTATGATTATGACCCTTATATCCTTTGCCATGGCCATTATCATTTTTCTGAAGTTCTCTGCCTGGGCTTCTTCTGTTGACTTGAAATTATATTTTGCAAGTTTCGTGAGACCATCTACAAGTTCCCTTACTTCCAGACCGAAATCTCTTTGTATCTCATCAAAGTTGACCTCTGTGTCCTCTACGATGTCGTGGAGCAGGGCGGATGTTATGGAAGGTATATCCATCTTTAGTTTGGTAAGTGTTGTTGCTACCTCGACAGGATGGAGATAGTAGGGCTCGCCTGACTGCCTGAACTGCCCCTTGTGTTTTTCAGTTGCGAAGTTATAGGCTTTCTCCACCGACGCAAGGTCTGCATCGGGATAATATTCCTTTATGGAGCTTTTTAGCTCCTCAAGGTTCTTTTTTAAATCAGCTTCTTTATTCCCAAATATTATCATCTTATTAAACCATTTATTATACTCTCAATGCCTTCTACTGCATGCTCTATCTTGTCGTTCATGACCCTGTGGTCATATTTTTTTGCCTCTTCCATCTCCAACCTTGCGCAATCCATCCTCTTCTTTATAACTTCTTCGCTGTCCTTTCCGCGTTTTCTTATCCTTGCCTCCAGCTCTTTTAATGACGGAGGCTCTATGAATATCAGGACAGCTTTCTTGCCCAGCGCTTTCTTTAACTGCAAGGCACCCTGAGTATCTATATCTTTTATCAGGATGCTCCCGTTTTCAAGCTCTTTGTTGATGTAGTCAAGCGAGGTCCCGTAAAAATTGTCATAAACTTTCGCCCATTCAATAAAATCGCCGTTATTAAGTTTTAACTGGAATTGTTCTGCGCTTATGAAGTGATAGTCCACATGGTCCTTTTCCCCTGGTCTTGGCGGTCTGGTGGTGTAAGAGACTGGTCTTTTCAAGGACTTTATTCCATAGAGCACTCTGTCTATTATAGTACTTTTACCGGTACCAGAGGGAGCGCTTATGACGAACATGACACCTTTATTTGACATTTTGTACCTGTTCCCTGATCTTTTCTGTAAGGGTCTTGTTCTCGACCGCCAAATAGACGGTGTCCTTGTCCTCAGCCTTTGAAGCGATAGTGTTTATTTCCCTGTTTATTTCCTGAACTATGAAATCCAGTTTTTTGCCAACAGAGCTGGTGTCGTTATTAAGCTCGTGTTTGAATTGAGAGATGTGGCTGTAAAGACGGTCTATCTCTTCTCTTATATCTCCCCTTTCAGCAAGCACTCCAGCCTCGGTGACTATGCGGTCATCTGATATCTGAGGGCTGTCAGTAAGGAGCTTTATCTTTTCTTTTAGTTTCTCGAAATATTTTTTGTAAAGGTCGTCTGCCTTTGATTCTATGGTCTTTGTGTTCTTTTCTATTTCAGACAGGTTCTTTGTCATGGCCTCTTTTAGAGACATTCCTTCTTTTTTCTGCATCTCAAGTACAGAGTCGGCGCATTTGCCCATGTTCTTTATCAGTGAAGGTAAAAGTCCTTCTTCGTCAGAATCAGGCTCTTCCAGTACAAAGATGTCCTTTAGCTTGATAAGGTCCGGAAGTTCCATGCTCCCTTTTATCTTGTGTTCACGCTGAAGGTCTTTTAATTCATCGATGTACTGTTGTAGGAGGTTCCTGTCCACACTGAGCTTTTTTTGCTGTTCAGAGGAACCGTTGCTGACAGTGCGTACCCTTATGAAGCAGTCTATGCTTCCCCTTTCAAGTTTGTCCTTTAATACTTTTCTTATCTCAGACTCGAATTTTATTATTTCAGCAGGTGATTTGATCCTTAGGTCAAAGAACCTGTGATTAACTGATCGGAGCTCAACAGATACCTTTTTCGTACCATGCTCAAATTCTATTGAACCATAAGCGGTCATGCTCTCTATCATAGTGCTACTCCGTTAATGCCAAATATTTTACTATTCAAAACCCCTTATTTCCAGAACTATAAACGCAGAAAGCGTCTTATTTCATCTTTTATTGAATTTTTTTCATGAGGGGACATCCATTTAGTCCCTGTTCTTTTCTTGAACCATGTTAATTGCCTTTTGGCCAGGGCTATGGTCTCGGTGTTTATCTCCTCGATGGCTTCATTGATATTGATCTCACCTTTTAATACTTTTACCGCCTGAAGGTAGCCTATGCTCTTCATGGGCTTAAGGTCCTCGGTACAGCCATTTTTTAGAAGATCTTTGACCTCATCAAGGAGCCCGGACCCCATCATTTTCTTGGTCCTAAGTTCTACCCTTTTTTGAAGTTCTTCCTTGGCTACGTCCAGTACTATGATGAGAGGCTCAAAGTTTGTGTTGCTTTCCTTGTCATGGAGCTCCCTAAAGTAGCTCATGGTCTTCCCGGTGCTGTAATATACTTCTAGTGCCCTTGTTATCCTGTAATTGTCGTTTTCGTGCACCCTTGAGGCTGTATCAGGATCGATCTTTTTTAGTTCATCGTGGAGTTCTTTTAGGGAGGTTCCACTGCTTAAACGTTTTTGAAGCTCTTCTCTTATTTTTTTGTCTGCCCCCGGTGTTTTAAAGGTGCCGTTGATGACGGCATTTATATAAAAACCAGTCCCTCCGCACAGCAGGGGGACTTTTGATGCTTTCATGATATCGGATATGGCCTTTTTTGCGTCCTTTTCATAATCAGAGACGCTGTATTCTTCCCACGGCTCAACTACGTCTATCATGTGGTGCTTTACTTTTTCCAGTTCTTCTTTGCTTGGTTTTGCGGAGCCTATGTCCATCCTTTTATAGATGAGCATGGAGTCGGCAGAGACTATCTCTGCATTTATGTCCATGGCAATATCGATCGTTACGTCGGATTTACCGGACGCTGTAGGTCCTGCGATTGTCGAGAGTCTGGTCCTTTGCACGGTCATTTCCTTTTGAACATTTTTTCTATTTCATCCAGGCTTAATGACACCTTGGTCGGTCTTCCATGAGGGCATACGTGAGGGTAGTCGCATTTTTTTAGGTCATCAAGCAATGCCATTGCTTCCATTGAGCTCAGGGTACGAGTCCCTCTTATTGAATCGTGACAGCTCATCCGAGCTGCGGTCTTTGAAAGTTTATTTACCAAGGATTCCTTTACCTCGTCCTTTTCCATGACAACAGAGCGAAGCGCTTCTGCAAGATCTAGCCCTTCTATTGCCTTGGGGATACTCCTGACTATGAAGGCAGGGTTTGGAGAATCATCCCCGCTGAACTCTTCTATCTCAAAGCCCATTGAGGCCAGGTCCTTCATCTTGTGCCTGAATTTTTCGGCGTCCTCCAGATTGAACTCTATGAGCTCAGGTATCAAGAGTGCCTGTGATCCATTTGGATTTGACAGTGCCTTGAAGATCCTCTCAAAGTTTATCCTTTCGTGCGCGGCGTGCTGGTCAACTATGACGAGCTTTTTGTCCTCTTCTATCAAGAGGTACTGCTTTTGGAACTGCCCTATTATGTTTAACCCGTCGTATTGATCATTGATGGGCCTGTAAGGATCTGACACTGTTGAGAACAATCCTTGTGCTTGCTGAGGAATATCATTACTGTTGCTTAAGGGCTGCCTCGATACCCCCATTACGGGTCTCTTGCCAGCGTCTATATCAAGGGCCTGTTCAACTATGGTCTGTATGAAATTATATATTAGGTTAGGCTCACGGAACCTTACTTCGTTCTTTGTTGGCGATACGTTCACGTCTATAAATGCCGGCTCTATGTTCAAGAATAGCACTGCAGAGGGTGGTGTTCCTGTGGAGAGGTGCTTTTCAAACGAACTCGAAAGCGCATGCATGCACATCCTGTCCCTTACAGCCCTTCCGTTGATGAAGGTCTTGAACTCGTTCTTGTCAGAAGGTTTGCCTGGGTCCTTTATATATATCTCTCCGGAAATATATTCATAGGAGCTTTTCTTGCCCAGCCATTTGGCGTCGTTGCCATAAACTTGTGCTATTCTTTGTTCGAAGCTGTTGGTCTTGTTATATGTTAAAATGTTTTTGCCGTTGTGTTCAAGTGTGAAACTTATCTCTGGATATGCAGAGGCGTAGTTGTTAACGGTACTGATGCAATGCCCAAGCTCAGTTGATGAGCTTTTAAGGAATTTAAGTCTTGCAGGTGTGTTAAGGTAAAGGTCCTCGACTATAATGGTCGTTCCCTGAGCCACAGCTTTTTTATCCTTGGACTTTACATTACCGAACTCTGAATAGATAGATAGACCATGTTCAAGTTCGCTGTGTTTGGATATTATCGTCAGCCTGGAAACACTTGCAACCGCAGAAAGAGCCTCCCCCCTGAAACCAAGTGTACTGATCTCAAAAAGGTCATCGGAACTTTTTATCTTGCTGGTCGCATGCCTGTGCAATGCAAGTTCCATGTCGTCTGGATGTATGCCAGAACCGTTATCCTTTATAGTTATCATCTTTTTGCCTGCATCTATCAAGGATACTTCTATCCTCGTAGATGTGGCATCTATTGAGTTCTCCAGAAGCTCTTTTATGACAGAGGCTGGTCTTTCAACCACTTCACCAGCGGCTATTTTATTGATAGTATCGAGGGAAAGTTCCTTGATCCTTTGAACCATAACGGCATAGATAGCAGGTTTGAACTCCTTAGTCAAATCAATATGTTAGCATGGCACAAACCCAAGAACCCATATTGGAATTGACTTTGAGCCGTTTTCAACTACGATATGCTCTACTTAAATGTAGTCTTCTTTAAGCGGGCTACAAAATTTTAGGAGGGGTTATAATGAACAAAGCTGAACTTATCGAGAGAGTTTCCAAAGACACTAACCTTACAAAAACTCAGGTTGAGAACACACTTAACTGCATCACAGAGTGGATCAAGAAGTCTGTTAAGAAGAACGAAGAAGTAAAGCTTGTTGGTTTCGGAACATTCACAAGGTCACAGAGAAAAGCTAGGACCGGCAGAAATCCTCAGACTGGCGCTGAGATCAGAATTCCTGCTACAAACGTTCCAAAATTTAAACCTGGAAAAGAATTCAAGGATCTTATCAACTGATTAAGGTTTGATCTGAAGGACAAAAAATAGAAGAGGGGCGGGATTAAGTTCCCGCCCCTCTCTTACATTAGGAAGGTATTATGAACATGCTTAAGACCACCGACCAGTATTCAATAGAAAAACTGTCCACCTCACAGCTTGATGAACTTTCTGTGCTGGACATATATTCTTCTTTATTGGTCGAAGAGGCTGAAAAGATACCAGAGATAGTCAAAAAACTCTCGGACGAAAAGTTCGCTGCCGTGGTCGATCTTTCATCCTGGGATAAGGATATCTTTAACCCGGTGAACTACACGACCTGGCTTAAGGTCGTTATGTCCATGGAGTCTTTTGACGCTTTCAGGGAGATAAAAAGGATGGACAGGGCAGAGCTCATCCTTTTTTTTTCAGGTGCTACCGATATAAAATGGAAAGAACCAGAAGAGACGCCTTCGGGTAATCCTTTTGTTACGCCCGATTCTGCCTTCTTGATATATCCAAAGGAAAACGAGCAGGAAACAGATATGTTCATTGCCGCTGTATCTTTGATAAACCTTGCCTATTCAGAGGACGTGGCTTACGGAAGGAGCATATGTATAGACGCAATGAACACGGCGTACTCTGAGCTTGAAGAGGAATGCTTTAGGTTCAAGGGCGCAAGGCTTTCCGACGAGGGGATACCTGCTTACCTTGAAGCCATGGAGCTTTATCACTATGAGGACCCTACTAAGCTCTTGGCTCGTATAATTAAGATGGTGGGCGATAATACTTTCAAGAAACATCCTCCTGTTAACGACTATATCTTGTCACAGTATGCTATAATGCCAAAATCCCAGTGGGACACTATGCTTAAGCTAAGCCCAGAACTTCATGACTCTGTGAAAATAGAACTGGGGGCTTTACTCACAGCTTCAATAGTTCTTAACAACGCATTGGACATGAACCCTGTGAATATGTCCGATACGGCAAAAAGAAGTGTCAGTTACTTTAAACTAGGCCTTGAATTGATAAAAGAGAACTACAAGGGCTCTCTTGATGAACTGCTTAAATACGTCGATATTAAACATATATTCAGGCTCGGATTCTCGCTCTTGGTAGACCTTAAAAAGAACGCCAACAATGTTAAGACAGCGGTGGATGCTTTGAACAGGCCAGACATCCTGAATGCCGATGAACAGGAGCTAATAAAGAACCTTATACTGCCGATACCTATGTATCAACCGTCGCTGGAACTAAGCCCGGTACAGTTCGATACACTCGTACAGCTTAAGGAGGCAAGAAAGCTTTTATCCGGCATTGCTTCAAGGATAGTGAAGTAGTTAAAGCTATTCTCCACGATAACGAAGGAACAGGTTGTCAGAGGCGTTCAAAGGACTATCAATAAGGTTAGTCGCTACTGATGAAAATGTTATAAAAAGGCCGTCGTTAGAAACACTTGGTCTAGTTGATCCTTGATTTGAAAGAGAACCATCATTTGCAAGGCTCGCGATCTCTGTAGTTTTATCTTGAAGATCACGAATGAATACATCTGTCATCAAGTTAGTGTCGTCATCTACCAAGTCGGTTGCGCCAGACTCGAAGACTACATAACGTCCATTGGCAGATATTCTGGCTGAATAAGAGGAACCGCTGCCAGAGGTGCCGGTATTATCAATGCTTACCAGATCGGTCTTGGCTTCTGAGATATTCCTTACAAAGACGTCGGATACTGCATTAGCATCACCTGGTATTAGATTGTTGGCGTTAGTGTAGTAAACGACAACATTGCCATCGGAGCTCATGTCATTTAGAATGCAGTTGTCATTAGCTTGGGTTGTTCCATCATCGGCTATGCTGACGATGACAGTTGTATTAAGGGTTGTGTCACGAACGAACACGTCTCCCCATCCATTCATATCACCTGCTATAAGATTAGTGGCGTATGATGAAAAAGCAACATACCGTCCGTCAGCCGAGATTGCTGTATAATCAGAATCTCCATCAGCTTCAGATCCGTCAAGGGCCATATTGATCCTTTTAGTAGTCCCTTTTTGGACATCATGTACAAAGATGTCCCTCCGTCCGTTAGTATCCCCTCCAGCAACAAGGTTGGTGGAGTCTGATGCAAATACTACATATTTTCCGTCATCAGAGATGCTTGCTGAGTAACTATTCTTGTCTGCTTGTGTCCCGTCACTTGCAACGCTTATCCTGGTAGTTAGTCCGCTAATATCACTATATAAGAAGACATCCTGTAATCCATTGGTATCGCCTGCGACTAAGTTCGTTGCGCTAGAGAGATATACTACATAATTACCGTCTCCAGATATCCTTACGTTGTTTGATGCACCGTTTGCCTCTTCACCTTTAGTTCCCAAACTTATCCTCTTTATCTTTTCCAGGGCCACGTCATATAAGAAAACATCGGCGACTTTATTTTCATCACCAGTTACCAGGTTGCTTGCTGTAGATATGAATGCGATCTTTGAGCCGTCACTGGATATATCAGAACCTTGAGCCTTGCCTGCCCCTGCTGTCGCTGTTGATGGAGCAACACTGACCCTTTCTGTTTTAGATGTCAGAGTGTCGCGGGTGAATATGTCCTGCAGTCCGTTATCGTCACCTGCAATAAGGTTTGTAGCCATCGACGAGAAGCCTATCAAGGAGCCATCACCTGATATGCTTATATTACTGCGAACATTGCCGTTGGACTCAACCCCGCTGGAAGAGACGTTGACCCTGGATGAACTGTTCAAGGTCAGGTCCCTTACAAAAATATCACCAAGACCATTATTATCCAACCCCTTGGTGATGATATCAGTTGCTGCAGACTGGAATGCGATGAAATTACCATTATCGGATATCCTTGGGTATGTAGAGCCTCCATTCGCAGGCGCACTGTTACCATCTTTCCAGCTTACAAGACTGGTCTGCCCAGTGTTAATATCCCTTACAAAGATATCTTCAAAACCGTTGGTGTCAGTAAGACCTGATACTATGTCCGTTGCAGATGAAGAGAATGAAACTTTGGACCCATCACTGGACATTGTTGGTCTTTGTGATGTGTTATTTCCTGCAGCAGTCCCGGCAGAGTTGATGCTTATAAGTTCCGTGGTCATGGTATTTATGTTCCTCATATAAATGTCAGATCTGCCGTTAGTATCTCTGGCATCGAGTGCATCAGAAAAAGTTGAGAACAAGACAAGATTACCGTCACTTGATATGAAAGGCTCAAAAGAGTTAGCACCAGTCTGCTGTCCCAGGCTTCCAAAGTTAACCTTTATAGTAGTCAGGCTTGACAGCTCGACCCTGAAGATATCCTCTATTCCTATACCGTTAGTATCGTCAGCAGCAAGGTTCGTAGCCAATGATGAATATGTAACGAACTTTCCATCGGCTGATATGTGAGCGTTCTTACAGTCAGCGTTAGCTCCCTTTCCATCAATGGAGGTGCTTACCAGTGTGGTCGTACCTGTTACAAGATCTTTTACGAATATATCGCCTAATTTTCCATTAGGATCATTTGCTACAAGGTTGGTGGCAGTTGAAACAAAAACAACATAGCGATTATCTGCAGACATGCTCGGTGTTGAAGAAGGCCCATCCGCAATGGTCCCAGAACTACTTGTGCTTACAATCTCAGTCGTTTTATCTATCAGATCATAAATGAATATGTCCTGCTGTCCGTTCGTGTCACCATCTATCAGGTTCGTTGCAGCAGAAGCAAAAAGAACATATCGTCCATCTGATGATATGAAACTTTTATCTGAGGCCCCATCAGGGGACGTCTTAGGAAGACCTAAACTGACCATTATGGTCCATGGTTCAGCAGGTTCGCTGTCGTCATTTATATCCTCTTCTTCCTCTGGAGGCACTTCATCTATATCGTTGTTTATTTGGTGGCGGTTAACATTAAAAGTACACGAGGAAAGTAAGAATATAAAAAGAGGTATCAAAGGGTTTTTGAGCACTTTCATCATACGTACCACTCCTATAATTGGTACAAAAACCTTTTACGTAATTATAACAAATAGTAATATTAATGTCAATAAATTTTGGGGCTTTGTCTAGATGATTAATATTTGATATTATTAGATATTTTTAAGATTTTACAAGGACCTTATCCCTGACCCTAGCCCCTATCATATTGGCCACAGGAGGGCACTTCACCACAAAAAGATAGTACATGTTCTTTATGTTCAAAAGCCCCTTTCCGTACCCATCTTGTATGTATAAGGTCTCAAAGTTACCCTGACCCTTTGAGATGATCATATCAACACTGTACATGAGCTCTTTTAGTTTTGGATCTATCCTGTACATTAGTATGCCAGGTATACGGTTCCCGGTACTAACTACCTCTGCGAACTTATCAAGCCCGCAAAAAACAGCATCCTCGGTGGTAACGTCATTTATTATCGGTCCGCCCCTTACGGCAAGATATATCTTTTTGCCTTGCTCGCTGAAATACTTAAGCAGCTTGGTGTCAAAGACTATCTCTCCGGCATTATCAGCCAGGTATAGGATGCTCTTAGAAGCTGAAAGGTCTTTCTGGAATTTCTCGAACTCAAAATTGAAGTAGGGGGCCTCTATTGCGTACCTGATGAAACCCTCTATATCTACGTCCTCAAAAGCTCCGTAGTCTATCATGTTCCCTATTATTGCAAGCTCTACGTAGTACCTTAAGCCGTTCATCTTTTCTGCCAGCAGTTTCTCGACTACAGGTTCAAGCCTAAGGGCCTCTTTGTTGGACATCTCTTTTATTTCTTTGTATGGGTCTTTTACCCCGGTCTGTTTCTCGAATTCAGAGAAGATGAGTTCGGCATATTCAGGAGCGAACTGTAAATCCCCTTTTTTAAAGGTCTTTTCTACAAGCTCAAGTATGCTAGAGTCGTTCGTTCTTAGGAGTTCCCCCAGCCTCTTTACCTGGCTCAAACAGCAGTCCTTGCATTCTTTTGGCGATATCACTCTATTGTTATACCTCTTTAACTATGGTAACTATTCCATCTATGGCACACAGCTTGAACAAGGCTATTATCTTTACAAAAAAAGCGGACAGTAAAGCAAAATCTCTTGCAGTCCAAATAAAGTCTTTTCTTGGATCGAAAGGCATAAAGGTAAGCATGACCCCGTGTGAGGCTGACCTTGCGATAGTTATCGGGGGCGACGGGACTTTTTTAGGGGCTGTGAGGGAGCTTATAAGGGTCACTCCTGAAAAGAGGGAACTTCCTATGGTCCTGGGTATACACTCAGGTTCTCTTGGTTTTTTGACAGAATGTACAAAGGATGAATGGAAAGACGCCCTGAACAAAGGGCTTAAGGACGGCTTTAATATTGAATCAAGGTCAATGCTTGATGTAGAACTTGCTGGAAGCAAGGTCAAATATACGGCACTTAACGACGTAGTAATTAACAGGAACGATGTGGCAAGGATGATGGAGTTCGACATATTCTATAACAAGGAGTTCATAAGCAACACAAAGGCCGACGGTGTGATAATAAGCACTCCGACAGGCTCTACCGCTTATTCTCTTTCTGCAGGAGGGCCAATAACCCATCCATCAATACCTGCGTTCATAGTAACTCCCGTCTGCCCTCACACGCTTACCAATAGACCAATGGTCTTTTCTGACAGCGGGGTTGTTTCTGTTGAGGTTAAGACCGAATCCGATGACATTCTTGTATCCCTGGATGGACAAAAGGCCATCTGCTGTACAAAAGGCAGGGCCATAAAACTATCTAAGAGCAAGAGGACTTTGAGGCTGGTAAGACCTAAGGGTGTCAGCTACTTTGATATATTAAGGAACAAGCTTTCTTTCGGTAAGAGAGGATAAGGGATGCTCTCAAAGATATTAATAAAGAACCTGGCTGTAATAAAAGAGCTTGAGATAGATTTTTCTTCCGGCCTTAACATAATAACCGGCGAGACCGGTGCAGGAAAATCCATGATCATAGACGCTCTTACCCTTTTATGCGGTGGAAGGGCCTCTACGGATGCAGTGAGGAGCGGAGAGGAATGGTGCGAGGTGCAGGGCGTATTTAACTTCGCCGATATCTCACCCGAAGTGAAAAAGTCTTTTGCCGATAACGACATACCTTGTGATGACGAGATAGTCGTAAGGAGACTGGTACAGAGGGAAGGAAAGTCCAGGGCTT
>JAKLHL010000090.1 GCA_022710165.1 Bdellovibrionales bacterium
GCGAAGGTGAAAGGTCTGTTAACAGGATAAAGGAACTTGAGAATGAATATACCGAGAACGAAAGGATAAAGAACGAGAGCATGGTGGCCCTTGACGATGTCAACAGGCAGATAAACGAGATAAGGATCAAACATGCTGACTTCCTGGACCAGATAAACGGTCTGGAAAGGACCATAAAGGAATCAAGACATGCGCTTGATGACAGGACAAAGACAGCATCAGAAGTTAACACAAAGCTTTCTGATATCTCTATAGAGGTAGGCGTACTTAAACAGAGGTACATGGACAGGTACGAGGCTGACCTTGCATCAATGTGGACAAGCTACAAAGATGTTGAGATGAACGAGGAAGAAGTTAAAGAGGAAGTTTCTGTATTGAACAAGAAGCTTGCCGATATGGGCCATGTTAACCTCTTGGCCATAGAGGAATATGACAAGCTTGGTGAAAGGCACCAGTTCTTGACGGTGCAGAGGGACGACCTCATAAAATCAATGGAAGACCTAAAGACAGCTATAAGGAAGATAGACGAGACAAGCAGGACCAGGTTCAAAGCTACCTTTGAAATGGTCAATGAAAAGTTCAAGAAGTTCTTCCCGATCCTGTTCGGCGGCGGAACTGCAGAGCTTGTAATGACAAATCCTGATAATCTTTTAGAGACAGGAGTGGACATCTTCGCTCAGCTTCCTGGCAAGAAGACCCAGAACATTAACTTGTTCTCTGGCGGAGAGAAAGCTCTCACTGCCATCAGCCTTGTCTTCTCGATATTCGCTATAAAACCATCACCTTTCTGTATACTCGACGAGGTTGACGCTCCTCTTGATGACGCCAACATAACAAGGTTTAACGAGGCTGTAAGGGCCCTCATAGACAGGTCTCAGTTCATAGTTATCACACACAACAAAAAGACCATGGCTATGCTCGATGTGCTCTACGGCATAACGATGGAAGACCCAGGAATATCAAGGGTAGTATCTGTAAGGCTTGGCGACTTTGACCCTGCCGACAAGATAAGCTTTAAGAAAGCCTTAAAGAACGCAAAGGAAGAAGTACAGCAGGGACAAGAAGAACTTACGTTAGATGCTTGACCTGTAAGTCTTAAAGTAAGCTGTAAGATATTTAATACCTGAATACCAGGAAGCTATCACTGATAGTATTATAAGGACTGTACCGCAGTATGCGGCGCTTGCACCAAAGAAATCATAGTATATGAAAAGTGCCCCTATGCCGAACATCTGAAGTGCTGTCTTCCTTTTTCCTTCTGTGCTTGCATGGATCACCATACCGTCGCTGGCCGCTACGGCCCTAAGGGTCACGACTATTATCTCTCTAGATATGAGCAGTATGGGTATTATCACGTTTATCCTGTTAAGGTGCAGGAGCATTAAAAGGGATACTATTACCGTTATCTTGTCCGCGGTCGGGTCTATTATCTTCCCTATATTGGTAACAGCGTCCCATCTTCTTGCAAGGTATCCGTCTACAAGATCGGCTATTCCTGTTATGGCAAGCACACCGGCGGCATACCATCCATATAAGACGTTATCGTTCCATAGCAGATATACTATCAGGGGTATGAGAAGTATCCTGGATACGGTGATTATGTTCGGTATCTTTTTCCTCATTTGTCCCCTCCATAGGAACGAAGTATATTACATGCTCTATCTATTACATATTCCGCATTGTCCAGCCTGTTGTTGTAGTTGTTCGCAAATATAGAGAACACAAGGCGTTCATTGCCTACAGTATCGATATATCCGCTCAAAGCCCTTACGTTCCTTATGTACCCGGTCTTGGCGTGTACATTGCCCTTAAGGTCAGAGGAATTAAGTCTTCTTCTTAGGGTGCCGTCCATGCCTGAGGTACTAAGTGCGTCAAAGAAAGTCCTGTAGTAATAGCTCTTTGATATTGAGTAAAGGAGCTTTGACATGTATTCAGGTGATATCATATTTAGCATAGAAAGACCTGATCCGTCGGCGATGAACAGCACATCCTCTGGGAGTTTGTACTGCTTTAGTATCAGGTTCACGGCCAGCCTTCCGTTATAGGTACTGCCGGTGTTAAAATAAATAAAGCCCAGGCTTTTTAAGATGCTCTCGCCGTAAAGGTTTATGCTGTACTTGAGGAAGTCGTTGATGATGGATTTTATCATGGGGGACCTTCTTTCAGCAACTATGTATGCAGAACTCCTTTTTAGTATGTAACCCGTGTCCCTTGCGTCAACAGCGTCTCCATTTACCTGTATGCCGTTCCTTAGCAGGTCCTCTTTGAAGAGGGTCGCAAAATAAAGGGTAGGGTTATTAACAGATATCCATTTGCTGATAGGGCCAGACCTTCTGTTCATGATGCCCCTAATGTAAATGCGGTTCGTGCCTTCCTCCCTCTTGAACTCAAGCTCTGTGGGGCTTAGCCCGGTCGTGGTCTGGTTGACAATATTTATGTATGAGGTGTTCGGGAGCTTTTGTATCACAGCCTGTTCGCCGTCCTCTCCCGGACGGATCACCACCTCTGCGCAGTTGCTGTTTATCTGCAGTCCGCTTATCTGGGCGCTGTAACAGTTTGAAAGATCATCCCAGGACCACATGAGCCCGGTCTTTTGGTCATCGAATATTGTGTCTATACCGATTATATCGCCGCTGATCTCTTTTATCTTTAGAGACCTAAGTTTTTTGCTCCATGCAGAGACTTCGGAGGCCTTGAAAGTAGGGTCACCGCTCCCTACGACTACGAGGTTGCCTTCAAGCACACCGTTCTTTATCTTTCCATCAGCGAATAGTTTGGTCTGGAACCTATATTCAGCGTTCAGGGCCTTTAGGGCGGAGGCGGCCACAACGACCTTCATGTTACTTGCAGGGCGGAACCTCTTTTCCTTGTTCAAAGAGAACAGTTCTGTTCCGTCCTTTACCCTTATAACGCTGAGGCCCCAAAAGATGTCCTTTGCCTGTTCGCTGGTAAAGAGGCTCTCCAGTTCAGACCTTAGCTGCTCGGAATTAATGTTGGCGAGGCTATATCCTGGCAGTGAAAGCAAGGTGCAGATTATTATAACTCTGCTCAAAGTGATTAGCATTCATCAGGCTCCTGTTATCTGTGCTAAGGCCATGTCCGCTCAGGGAAGATATATAGCTTGTCAGACCGTAACCTATGGAAACGGTGGTCTTCATGCCTTTGTTGTCGGTTATCGTCGCATAAAAATCAGCGCTCAGCTTGTAACCAAAACCGTCCTGCGTGTTCTGTACGTTAGAGCTGTCAAGAAGCCTGTCCAGCCACAAAAAATCAAAAGAGAAGTTAAGGCCGTAGTCTGAATTGAAAGCGACCTTTTTTTCCACTCCGACGGAGATCCCCTTTGCAGTACTCTTGCTTATGTAGTCAGGAAAGGTGATGACGGGGAACTTGTGGTGGTGATAGCCTATCTTTAGCGACGTAGAAGAGCTTCCGTCCCTTTTCTTTGGCATGTACCTGAACTTTATGCCTGCGTCTATCCACCACGGAGATATTACGACGCTGTTCTGGACCTCGGGGTCTTTCTTGGAACCAAGGGTAACCATCAGCCCCTTTATCCATGTAAGGTCAACACCAAGCCAGCTAGTCAACCAGGCGGTGCCTTCAACGGTGGCGGCAGGGAAAACGTTCAGCTTTCCTATCAGTATGGCGTCGCCGGTGTTCTGCTTTAACTGTACGGCACTTATGCCAGTAGAGAGCTCGAACCTTCTAAACCTGTACGCTGTTCGCTGGTCCTCCAGCTCTAGATATATTGGATGATTTACTATCTGCTCAGCCTCACTATCAGAGAGCGGAGCTTCTTTTTCTGCAGAGTAAAGAAGAACGGGGAATATGAGCATAACTATCCACAAACAACGTTTCATAATTGAAATTATATCTGTGAAACCCTGCAATGCTATTAAAAATATTTTAGACAGGGCATGATATTGGTATTGTAAAAATTTCAAAACAGGTGTATAAAAACTATACACGTTTTTGAGGCTAATACCGGCACTTATTGTAACTGTTCCGGCTCATCTTCTACCTCGCTGATCCTGACAGACCATGTTATATGGTATAGAAATTGCAGAATAATGTCAGGAGATAGGACTTTTTTGTGGAGGTTTGTATATATGGATTTTGCTAAAAAGACCGTTCTGGTGGCTTTTTTATCGGTCATGACCCTTGCTGGATGCAGCAATAACACGAATGACCCGAACACAGACACACAGTCTTCGGATACTGCAGTAACTGACGATACGATAAACGGACTTCAGTTCACAGGTGACGCTAGCGGTGTGAGCATGAACATCATAGTCGCTGACAATTATCTCTCCAAGATCGTGAACGGCAACACCTATACTACTGCCCCTTATGTTCCGTCACTTACATGCGATGCAACTAAGGACAAGGTAGAAGTCAAATTCACTAATTTTAATTATTATGGTTCTCAGGTAGATATAACTTGCAAGATGGACCCAGAGATCGGTGCTCCTTCAAACAAGATAACTTTCCTCCCTATGGGAACAGCTCCGGATGGAAGCTTTGGGTATTACACCCTTTGCGACAACGGCCTTTATTATTTCTTGGAGTTCCCAATAGTTTTCCCTCCTTTGCCTACACCAGTACCGCAGACCTATCATCACGAGATAAACAGGCTGGACATAAGGGATGATGTTGTCCTGCTCTGCGAAGGTTCTGACGGCAACGAGTATGAAGCTTCTTTTTACGGCACTTTTGAACCAAGCGGCCTTAACATACCTAGCGTTCTTGATATAGATGAGGACGTGTTCACGGGTGTTGTAAGTATAAATCTTAAGAACTACGACGATGATAAGATAGACCTTTACTTTGAATAAGGAGACATATAGATGAAGTCAAATAAACTTATCTTTGCATTATTGTTCCTTGCCGGGCTTAATTTCACGGCGTGTGACAACGTCAGTGACCCTCAGGCATCTACGGTAACAACGATAGAGAACAGACTTATCTTTACAGGCTATGCAGAAAGCGGGGCCTATATAAAGGTGGAACTTAGCGATACGCACATCGAGAGCTTGCTTGACGGGAATAACAGCGGGGTAACTACACCGCTATTGATACCTTCATCTTTAACGCTTCCGGCACACAGTTCCCTTGCTACAATAACACTTACAGATATTAATTATTACGGAAAGCTTATCCCTAGCGTGACCTGCAGCTCTGATCCAGACAACAAGTTGTCACTCGTTTGGGTTGGACCTCTTGGCGACTATTATGAAGGCCCTAACGGGTATCTTTACCTTGATGATATCTTGATGGGAAGTCAGTATGTGCTTCAGGGTTCAAGCGAGACATTGAATGAGGCCGTTATAGTTTCATATTACTACAGCGACTGCGTTTCTGATGATGGAAGTTCTTTCAGGGTAAGTTTCTACCCTCGTACGGATGTTCTTTCACACAGCATAGAGACGACCTTTTCTGTGGATGAAGGGACCATAAAAGGAATAGTTAGATTACACAGGGTTGGCGACGGTTATACTCCGTACATAGACCTTTTGTTCTAACGGGTGGCAGGTGTATTAATGTTTGACATAATAAGACATTCCAGGAATTGGTTAACTTATTGTTTATATTGGACTTTAAATTGGTATAATTCTTGCTTTATATATAGTGTGGAGGAAGAGTAACATGAAAAAGACCTTAATAATGTCCTTATTGGCATTTGTCAGCGTGGCATTTATGGCTTGTGGTGGCGGTAATAAAGACGTCTCTACAGAGGCTGCATCATCTTTGTCGCTAATAGAGGATGACGGTATAGGCGTTCTGTTCACATCTTACATAGAGGACGGATCTGTAGCCTCTCAGGTAAAGATGTATGACAACGAACTAAGGAAGATACTTAACGGTGAATCCTTTGACGGAGGCGGCGGGGTGTCTACTTTTGAATTGGATACAATATCAGCCAGGATATATCTTTTTGGCGTATCAGTAGGCGGCAGCACCGTAGACCAGATCATCTGTGATTACGAGACTGGAAGCACAACTACTCTTCAGCTTTCTTTCCCATGTTACATAGATGATTCAGATCCT
>JAKLHL010000091.1 GCA_022710165.1 Bdellovibrionales bacterium
TCTTGCAAGTGCAGTGGAATAATCAAGTCCTGCACCGAGAGAGAGGTCATTAAAGAAAGCATCTTCATCGTCGTATATGGAAAAATACATCCCAGCACCGAATTGATATCCATTTCCAGACCCTATTGTTGAGTATCCTATCCTTGCATAAGATCCCTTAAGGTCGAAAGTGGTTCTCTGTGCCAGCAGTATCGTCGGGAGAAGAAGGGAAAATAGAAGTATCTTTTTCATTACTAGATTATACAAAAAAACCCTGCGGTGTAAACCGCAGGGTTTTTTATTGTTCTAATCTTCTTACAGATTAAAGAGCAAAGCAGAATACTGGGCCTATTGCTATAGACCACATTGTTCCGTTTGTTAGTCTGTAGTTGAATGCGAAATCCAATCCAGCGTTTACGCCTTCAGCGATTTCCATGATCCCAGCAACTGAGAACTTCATGCCAAGAGCACTGCCAGCACCGTCAGCATAGTTGTAGCCGAAGCCCAACTTAGCATAGGAATAAGGCATTTCTAATCTAGCTTCTGGTCCTACGGATATACCGTATGCCCATGAGCCAGCAGCCTTGATGTAGTTAAAATCAAGACCCAAACCTACAGAAAAATCCTTCACGAAATCTTCACCTTTGTAAAGTGAATAGTAAGCAGCTGGTCCTACTACGAAACCATTACCGCTACCTTCTGTTCTTACGTAACCAAGCTTCGCATCCATTGTAAAATCGCCTGCGAAAAGTGGTGTAGCAAGAAGAGCAACTACTGCTGCAACAAACAACTTTTTCATTTCAAATCCTCCTCTTTAATTTTTAAAGCCTTTTGTTTGTAAAGCCAATGAGCACATTATTAATGCATGTTTAAATTATGTCAAACATAAAATTAATATAAAAATAGTAAAAATATTGGCGTTGACACCAGGGTAAAACTTATATAAACATGCTGCTTGCCTGGAGCCCGGGTAGCTCAGTCGGTAGAGCAGAAGACTGAAAATCTTTGTGTCGGCAGTTCAATTCTGTCCCCGGGCACCAGCCATAGTAAAGGAGGACATCGGATAATGCAGGACAAGAACTACGACAAAAGAGTTGTAAAACGTAATATAAAAAAGGGGGTTTTTACCTCTAAAGATCATGAAAAATACCTGAAAAGCCTCGAGGACTCAGCCGGGAACTTAGAGGTACTGGACGTTTCCGACGAAGACAGCTCGAATACCATGCCTAGCACCGAGGACTATAAGGACCAATAAGCTTTTATAGAGGATAAAAATAAAAGAGCCGAGAGGAAAACCTCTCGGCTCTTTGTTTATAAGGCTTTTAAGCCGTCTTATATAGCGTAGCTTACCTTGAAAGCGATCGAAGTATCAGATGTTGAAACAGAAGGATCTGTGCTGAACAGTTTGAACTCAGACAAAGATGTGCTGGTCTTGAAGAGAGCCTGTACAGAGAACCTATTGCTTACTTTCACTATTACCTTTGGGAAACATATTTCAAGAGTGTTCACCCAAGAAGCAGGTGTAATGGTAACAAGTGATCCACCGCTGGTGAGAGCGTTGTCTGCATGTGTCTTTGTTGATTTAACATCGGCATATGCTTCCAAAGTAACGTCTTCCATTAACTTGTAGTTGAATACTGATTTCAGACCGAACCTGTAGTTGTTGTTTGGGTTCAATTTTTCGAAATCATCGTCGCCAAGTGTGTACTTGTTTGCATCAGTTATACTGCCTGTAGGAGCAGACGTTGCATTCTTGTTTATGTACCATGTGAATGCAGGCTGGAATCCTATAGAACCTTTACTATCATTAAAAGACCTTGCGAACTTTAATCTAAGTCTTACGTTACCAAGCTGTCCAGCGTCCCTTGTAGACTTTGTTGTTGCTATATAGGTGTTTATATCACCGTCAAGAGTGTTCAATTTATCTTCGCTCTGGAAGATCTTTGCATAGTTGAACATTAAAAGAAGGTCTACGAATGAAAAGTTGGTGGTAGGTGCGTTCGTTGTTGTTGTCCAGTTCCATACGAATTCCTGTTCAACGCCTAAAGACATATGATCAGTTGCCTGATAGTTCAAGTCAAAGTCCAAAGTGTTAGTTAAAGGAGTAGCTGTTTTGAAGCTCTTGTTCACTTCGTTAGCTATTTCAAAACTCCACTTGTTAGCATCATCAGATACGGTGTCCTTTGCAACTACGGTCTGTGCTGTAGGAGCAGGAACTGCTGTCTGTGTCTGAGGAGCAAGAACTGCTGTGTCAGCAGGTTTTTCCTCTGTCCTTGCAGCAGCAAGAAGAGCAGCTTTCCTTAAAGACTGTATCTCGTATTTAAGTTCTTCGTTCTGTCTTGCTATATCTCTAAGAGCGATAGCCCTTTCTCTTGCTTTCTTCTGAGCAAGGGTCTCTTTCTTTTTTGCTTTCTTTTTATTAGCTGCTACTCTTTTAGCCTTTGCCTGCGCTCTAGCTGCTTCGTCACAACTAACGACCTTGTTGTTTGAGTCGTAGCATTTTACTTTGTAGAATGGAGCCGCTTGAAGAGAGAAACTTGCGGCCAACACAAGGACCAATAACTTTTTCATATTAAGCCTCCTAAATAGCTTTCTTGCCCTTTATTTATGCAATGTACATGCCAAGAGGGTCTAAAAGGCATATATATTAATAAAATCAATATCTTAACCTAAAAAACAAGCCCAGGTGTATGGCCTTTGGACAGTCTTTTTTATGTATGGGTGTAAAAAAATTTTACAAAAACTGTATATTAAAACAACCCGGAATTGGCCTTATCAATGGTACTAGTACCATTTACTGGCAAAGATACAAGCACTGTGGTCCCCTGGTCCTCCTGGCTTTCAAAGCTGATGGTCCCGTTATGGGCCAGTATGATTGAATTTGCGGTACTAAGCCCAAGGCCGGTGCCTTCACCCGCCTTTTTGGTGGTGAAGAAAGGTTCGGTAAGCCGTTTTAGGTTATCTTTTTTGACCCCTATCCCATTATCTTTGACCCTTATGTTCAAATTCCCGTCTATTTCGAATGTGTGTATCTGGATAAAGCCCTCTTCATCCTTAAGTCCTTTGGCTTTTATTGCCTGGGCGGAGTTCATGATCAGGTTTAGCATAACCTGGGATATTCTAGATGGTGAGCAGAGCAGTTTATTCCTGTGCTCATACTTTTCCTCAACCTTTATTGTGCCCTTATGCATGCTCTTGGTTATACGCAGGGTGTTCTTGATTATCTCGCTTATCTCTGTCGGTGTTTTGCTGTTATCACCTGGATGGGCAATATAATTTATGTCCTCAACTATCTTTTTTACCCTCATAAGGCCTTCTTCGGTCTCGTCTATCAATTGAGGGATGTCCTTTACTATGTCCTCGCTGTTAGGGCTGGACTTTAAAGCCTCGGTGTATTTTTTAAGCGTTTTAAAGTTGCTGATTATAAAGCTCAGCGGGTTGTTTATCTCGTGGGCTATCCCTATGGATAGACCTCCCAATGTCGCCAGCTTCTCGCTTTGTATCTTTTCATTTATACTGGCCTCAAGCTTCTTGTAGGCTTTTTCTAACTCGCTGTTCTTCTTTTCAAGGTCCTGGTTCTTTTTCTCTATCATCTTTTTTGTCTTTTCCAGGCCATGAATGATCTCTTCCAGTAGCTTAGGAGAGAATTTTTTATAATCATTTGCCGTATCAAAGAAGCAGGGGTCCTCGCTAAAGTTTATCCTTAGGCTCTCGTCCCTCATCCTTACTGCAGAAAGATCATCTCCTCCCCACAGTCTTGGAAGTGATATGATAGCGCCTGTTATGAACTCACTTGCGTTCTTGTATTCATTAACACCAGTTACCGACTTCACTGTTATGGAGGTCTCGTCTGAGCCTATGACCTTTAGAGCCTGATATCTCAAAAAATAGGCGAGGAATCTGTCAAAATGCATGAGTATTGGCTTGGCGCTGCCAATGGCCTTTATTACGTTCTCAATATCACCCCAGCTGTTCTTTGAGGTGCTTTCTGAACCTATCTCAAAAGCAACAGGATGTTTTGAAGATTCTATCTCTATTTTTGATATTACGTCGTTAAAGAACTCCACGCTCACCCAGTTGTAAGAGTCCTCCAGCCACTCATAACTGTAGCCGTGTCTCGTTATCAGGTCCTCAAGATCTATGCCTTTTATTGAGGCATGGTCAAGGCAGGCTCTGATCATTCTACAACTTACGGTATCATTCTTTGCCATATAGACGGCTTTTACACTTTGCTGGCAAGCTTTTCAAGTGACTTTTTAAACTGCTTATGCTTAACTTTCAGACAGTTATGGACTGCCTTAAACTCCACGAATGCGAATTGTGTGAAAGATCGTTCGTATGCGAGTATGATAAGTACCTTCATAATTCATGGGTAAGAAAGGCCAGGCTCGATATGATAAGAAAGGTCATCCTGGTTAACAGCGTTAAGGGAGGCCTTGGAACAACGGCCTTTGCCACTGCTTTTGCTGCAGATATAAGCAAAAAAGGCATAAAGACAGCGCTCTTAGAGACATCTTTCTTTTCAACGCTCCCAGATTACCTTAGCAATGATGCTTCCAAGGGACTTGAGATAACGAGAGAGGGTATATTGCCGCCGATGTCGGCTTTTGGTTTTTCCTATCTATCGCCGGCCCTTTTTATGCAGAAAGAAAGGCGTCCTGTTTTTTGGGATGCTGAAGCTGTACTAAAATTCATCAGGAAAATGGTAGTTAATACGAACTGGGGGGATATCAATATACTTGTAATGGACGTGTCCTCTTGCCAGACAGGTCTTTTGAAAGAGATAAAGGCCTTTTTTGGAGAAAAGATGTCAAATGCAGTGGTCCTGGTGGACTTTAAGGACCCGTCGTCAACACAAGCTGAGGCCCATATTGAGCATATAAAAACAGTGTCAAAGTCTGTTATAGTTGTAAAGTCCCCTTCGCACGATATAAAGGTCAAGGACAAACTTAGGTCTTTGCCTTTCGTTGAGACCTTGTTCTCTGCGGGGACAAAACCGTCAGACGTTATTACGAGCATAATGGAGCCTTACGCTCCCGTGCTTGAAGAGGTGAGCAAGAATTGTCTATCAATGTTCTAATAGCTTGTTCAGATCCAAAGGACTGCAATGACATCAAGAGGGACCTCTGCGGGTCTAGCCCTGATCACGAGCTTGATGTCTACACGGTTAGCACACAGGCTGCCGCAGAGTATGCGTCTGCCACATCAAGACCAGACCTGATCTTTTCCGATGAATCTATAGGTCTGTCACTTTTTTCGTCGCTGGAAAAGAAAGGCATAGACAGTGCCAAGGTCCTCATATCCTCTGAAATGGATTTTGAATCAATAAAGAAGGCTATAAATACTGCCGGTGTATGTCGTCTGCTAAAAAGACCTTGGACGGACAAGGATATCCGCTGGGCGCTTGAGGGCGGGTTGGAGCATCTTGATGTCTCAAGGGTACAGGGAGGACTTGTTGAAAAAGCCAAAGCAAGGTCCGCATATCTTGAAAAACTAAGGACCATGCTTGAGACCCAGGAAAAAGAAAAGGACACGAGTATCAGCGTATATAGCGGCATGTTGAGAAGCAAGAAAGATGAGTGCGAAGTTATGAACAAGGTCTTGAGCCATGTGCCAGGGTTGAGCTCGGTCGACGAGATAGAGGAATTCCTGTGCAGGACGATAGCGCCATTCACAGGCATAAGCGATATTAATATAGTCCTTAATGATTCGGGCGTTAGTGCTGGAGCAGGCTCGGGTGGCATATCCCTGCCTCTTTTTTGTTCTGGCTGTTTGTTCGGCCATATAGTTTTCTTTAAATCAGGGATAGATGCTTTCCTCTTCTCTCAGGAACAGTTGTCGTTCCTTGATAAGGTGTCCGACGTTGTTGCAATATCAGTAGAAAGGATATTAAGGCTTTCTGTGCTGGAAAAATTAAAGAAACAGTGGGACGCGGTATTCAGCTCAATAAGTGACCCCATAATAGTTATAGACTCTGAATATAAGATATTGAGGGCCAACAAGGTCTTTGAGGAACTTGTGGGACAGGACCTGGAAAATATAGCCGGCAGGAAATGCTACGAGGT
>JAKLHL010000092.1 GCA_022710165.1 Bdellovibrionales bacterium
CACTCTAGCATGAGGTCCATGGCTTTTTGTGTTTTTGGGAAGGCTATAACATCCCTTATAGACGGTGAAGCCGTCAATATCATCATTATCCTATCAAGGCCAAAAGCTATGCCTCCATGTGGAGGAGTGCCATAGTTAAGTGCCTCTAGGAAGAACCCGAATTTTTGCTGGGCCTCTTCCTCGCTGATCGACAAGGCTTTGAACATGGCTTTCTGGACATCTTCCCTGTATATCCTTTGACTCCCTCCGCCAAGTTCCATTCCGTTGCACACAAGATCATAGGCCTTGGCTTTTGCTTTCTTTAATTTTTCCTTATCACCGCTTATGAATCCCTCAAGGTCGTCATCGGCTGGTGATGTAAAAGGATGGTGCATAGCAAAGAACCTGTTATCTTCGTCGCTATATGCAAGCAAAGGGAAATTAACGACCCAAGTGAACTTATAATCGTCGTCTTTTATAAGACCAAGTTTGTTACCACAATGAAGCCTAACATCGCCCATCGCACTGTTAACAAGGTCAAGTCTTCCACCTAACATGAACACAATAGCGCCTGGTTTTAGGTCCATCTCGCTAGCGATAAGCCTCTTTTCTTCGTCAGACAACATCTTGGCTATGCTTCCCTGCCACTGACCATCTTCCTGGACCTTGCACCAAGCGACGCCTGGGAACTTAAAGGGCTTAACTATTTCTGACATCATATCTATATCTTTTCTAGAGAACTTTTCACCTTCGTCCACCTTTACAGCCTTCACTATACCGCCTGCATCAACAGCATCCTTGAATATCTTGAAGCCAGAATTAGAGAATACCTTAGACACATCTTTCAATCTCATATCGAACCTTAGGTCAGGTTTATCACAGCCATAATGTTGTATGGCTTCGCTGTAATCCATGATAGGGAACGGCGTATTTAGCTTTATGCCCAGGACCTTATCCCAAAGAAGTGTTATCAAGCCCTCCATTTCCCTAAAAAGTTCCTCGATAGGCATGAAAGAGGTCTCTATGTCTATCTGTGTGAACTCAGGCTGACGGTCTGCTCTCAGATCTTCGTCCCTGAAGCACCTGCTAAGCTGAAAATATTTATCAAAACCGCTTATCATAAGTATCTGCTTTAGAGTCTGAGGAGACTGTGGAAGCGCATAAAAATTACCGGGCTCGAGCCTGCTAGGCACAAGGAAATCCCTGGCACCTTCAGGCGTTGTCTTCATAAGTATCGGAGTCTCTATCTCAAGATAATCCAAAGAGCTCAAATAAGACCTCACCAGCTGGGCAACTTTGTGTCTTGTTATTATGTTCTTCTGCATCTGCGGTCTTCTTAGGTCCAGGTACCTGTATTTAAGCCTTAGCATAGAAGAGGCCTCATTGTGCTCGTCTAGCTGTACAGGAAGTGGCTTTGATCTGCTGAGTATATTGATGGTGTCACAAAGGACCTCTATCTCGCCTGTTGGCATCTTGGAATTACAAAGACCCTCTGGTCTCTTTCTTACAACACCCTCTATACATATTACATATTCATTCCTGGCTGTCGCTGCTATCTTAGATGCATCACCTGAGGAAGGATCAAAAACAAGCTGTGTAACGCCGTAACGGTCCCTAAGATTTATGAAAATAAGCCCGCCATGGTCCCTGAACGAATTAACCCAGCCATATAGTACAACCCTTTGATTCTCATTATTAGACCTAAGATCACCGCAATTATGAGTTCTTTTTTTCAAGCAGCCTCCTGACTACGGCCTCGGCCGATCTTTTTGCATCATTTTTGTGCATAGTTATCTTTTCTTCTTTCTTCAACATCAGATCTTTTATTATCAATGACCCTGAGTCCAGTTCCTGGCTTCCAGCTATTATGGCGAACCTGGCGCCGAGTTTATCTGCCTTAGAAAGGTGCTTTTTTATGTCCCTGACCTTAAAGTCATCGTCTATGAAATTGATATCCTCGCCTAAAGACAGCTTTTTGGCCTCAAAAACTATCGGAGCACAGGCCCTCAAAGTGTCATCATCAAGCATTGCTATATATACATCACAGGCCTTCTTATCCTCATCATTCATGAACAAGAGCGTTCTTTCAACTCCGCCCGCATATCCAACAGAAGGGATCTTTTCAGCCCCTATCTGTTCTGAAAGCGAGTCATATCTTCCCCCGCCTCCGAGAGCGTTCTGCCTGCCTCCGAGCTGTTCACTGACGAACTCGAACACTGTCTTTGAATAATAATCCAAGCCTCTTACCAGCATTGGGTTCTCTGAATATTTTACACCACAGTCATCAAGGACCTTTAGCACAGCGTTGTTGTGTGACTTGCAATCTGAACAAAGAAAATCACCCATCAACGGGACGTTCTTTATAACGGAGGAGCAGGTCTCTGACTTACAATCCAAAACTCTAAGAGGATTTGTCTCTATTCTCTTTTTACAGTCCTCACAAAGTTCGCTGCTCTTTGACTTAAGGTAATCAACCAGCTGAACCTTATACGGAGGCCTGCAAAGCTCACAGCCTATAGAATTAAGTTCTACTCTAACGTCCAATATTCCCAGGTTCTTATAGAAATGATCGAGCATGTAGATTATCTCTGCATCAATATACGGCGAGTTCGAACCTATAGCCTCAACACCGAATTGATAGAACTGCCTATACCTTCCTTTTTGAGGTCTTTCATATCTGAACATCGGGCCCCAGTACCAAGCCTTCATTGTCCTGGATTTGAGCTCTGGGCTGTTCAAATAAGCCCTCATTACAGGCGCTGTCCCCTCCGGCCTAAGACAGATGGATTCCCCGCCCCTATCAGTAAACACATACATTTCTTTTGATACTACGTCGGTGGCTTCACCAACGCTTCTTACAAAAAGCTCGGTCTTTTCAACGACTGGAGTAACAAGAAGCTTGTACCCAAAAGAGGAAAATATGCCAGAGGCTGTCCTTTCAAGCCTTTCCCACTTACCACTCTCAGGTGGTAAAACGTCTTTCATCCCTCTAGGTGACTGGATCATGGTTATCTTAATAACACTAGAAGTTGAAAAATCAATGCCAAATAGTATTATCTCTGTCATGGCACTATCAAAAGCTCTGTTGGAAAAGATATATTCGCTGAACGAAAGAGGCATAAAGCTCGGACTTGAGAACATGGGAAAAGCCATGAGCGCAAGCGGCATAGACCTTAAAGGGACCAGAATAATCCACATAGCGGGGACCAATGGAAAGGGGAGCACTGCAGCCACCCTTTACAGCCTGCTAAGGGAACAGCGACCTGATATTAACGTAGGACTATACACGTCGCCACATTTGGTAGAGTACAACGAAAGAATAGTGGTCAATGACAAAATGATATCTGATGAAGAAGTGGCCGAATTGTCTGAGGCTATATTCAAGATGACGAGCCAAATCCCAATAACCTTCTTTGAGTTCACTACACTTTTGGCCTTTATGTACTTCAAACACAAAAACGTTAACTACGCTGTCGTAGAGGTAGGTCTGGGTGGAAAATTAGATGCGACCAACGTGGTAGAGCCCGACGTTGCCATAATAACCAGCATAGATATGGACCACATGGAATACCTCGGCAACAGTCTGGAAAGTATCGCATTAGAAAAAGCCGGGATATTCAAAAAAGGGAGCAAGGCCATAATATCAAGGACCAATTGTTCTGAACTATTACAAAATGAAGCTTTAAAAAAGGGGTTAAATCCCGTATACACTATGGGACAGAACTTTGATTATCATTTGAACAGTGATGGAAGTTTTGATCTCATTAAGGATAAAAAGACTTTGTACAAGGGATTGAATAAAAAGCTGAACGGCGATCACCAATACAAGAACGCCTCTTGTGCAATAATGGCAATGGAGCTTTTGGGCATCTCCGGTACACGGGAAAGCGTTTCCCGTGCATTAAATAAGGTCTCATGGAAAGGACGGCTTGAAGAATTACAAATTAACGGCAAAACAATAATAATAGACGTGAGCCACAACAAAGAGGGAATGCTGGCTACGGCGGAATTCATGAAAGCTAAATATCCAGATAAAAAAATATACACTGCATGCGGTTTCATGAACGACAAGGACTACAACTCAATGATAGACATCATATCGACCTTCTCTCAGAAGATGTTCCTTATCCCTACGATAGTAAAAGGTCGTGAATTAGGAATAAGCGGATACAAACAGGCCTTATCAAAACATCACGAAAAGGCGATCCTGTGTAACGACTACAAAGACGCGTTCAACAAGGTGACAGATAACGACGGAGTGATCCTGTTTACAGGCTCTATATATAATTACGAACAACTAAAGGCTCTATTAGGAGTTTGACCAGATGATAAATTTTCTTGTCATACTTCTGAGTTCAATGTCTTTTCTTACAGCACAACAAACGGGGCCAAGGTTCTCTGCAGACAAATACTCAAGGAAGCCTGGAGAGAACAAGGTGATCCTGGACGGCAACGTAACCATCGTAAGGGACAGCACAGTATTAAAAGCCGACTACGTAGAACTAAACTCCAAAAATGATGACTTCAAAGCAAAGGGGAACGTAAACTACAAAGCAGACAAGCTCAGCATTAAAGCAACAGAGCTCGACGGCAACCTTGACTCCCCCACGGGTTTTATCTCGGACGGGAAAATAGTGAGCAACAAAGATATCTTTGAAGGCAAAGAGATAAACAGGTTGAGCAGGACCCAATACATCATTAAACAAGGAAGATACACAAGTTGCGCCAACACACCGCCCGACTGGAGACTCTACGGCAACAACATAGATCTTAACAGCGGCGAATATGCGCACATGAAGGATGTCGTGATAGAGACCTTTGGCCTTCCTGTTACATACATCCCTTATCTTGTAGTACCAATAAAGGACGAAAGGCAGTCTGGACTTCTTCCTCCTGATTTTGGATTTGGTACTGATGGCTTTAATATAGATGAGTCTTTTTTCTGGGCTATTTCAAGGAGCCACGATGCAACCTTTACCCTGGGAACATATGGAAGCAGAGGACTAAAGGAAGAATTTGAGTTCAGATCAGCTTTTGCAGATGAGTCAAATTCACAACTGAACTATTTCCACATCAGTGACTCAAAATTCGCCAAGACCCTGTATGATGGCGCCCCTCTAGACCAGAAGAACAGGCACGCAGCTAAACTTGACCAGCAGTTTAAATTCACAGAGAACACTTATGCAAAACTAAAACTAAGATATGTCAGTGATGATAATATACCAAGGGACTTCCCTGATGTCATGGAGGGAAGAGCTGACCCGGCACTTGAAAGCAAACTACTTGTCACAACACACACACCAAACATGGCTTTTATTGCTGACTCCTCATACTACGAGGACCTTTTAAGCAGAAACCCAATGGACACCAACAAAATGCAGCTCCAAAAATTCCCAGAGTTAAGCGTAAAACTGGCCAAGACAAAACTTTCAGCGTTCATGTTCGAAAGTGACCTTTCCTACCTGAACATATACAGGTCCGGCCCATATTTTGATGATGTTAATGTTAACTCTCTCTTCGATAACAATGAGTTCATAAGGAAAGGCCAGAGGCTGGACATATATCCAAGAGTATCCTTGCCTATAGCCACCAAATTAGTAAAGATAACACCTCAGGCTGGTTTCAGATATGATTATTACATGCTGCCAAGCGGGGGCAACGCCAACAGAGCCTATGCCGATATCATGACCAACATAAGCTCAGAAATATCGAGAGTATATAAAAGGGATAAGGACAAACAATACAGGGCTATCAAACACACCATAGAGCCTTTTGTTAACTATCATGTAATACCTTACGTGGATCAATCTAACCACCCGTTCTTCGACAACGTTAATGGTAATATAAATTCGCCCATGTTCGACTCAATAGACAGCGTTGGTAAAACGAACATCATAACTTACGGTATAACAAACAGGATACTTGCAAAATACATCAGGAATTTCGTTTCTAAAAAAGATCTTCAAAAAGAAAAAGAAGAAAAGGATGAGAATGAGTGCGAGGACTGCTCCTTGGCACAAAGA
>JAKLHL010000093.1 GCA_022710165.1 Bdellovibrionales bacterium
TACTGCAAAGATGAAGAGGGCAGAGGTCCTGCTTGGGCCAACTCGCTGTTCGAGGACAACGCAGAGTTCGGTTTTGGTATGGAACTTGGCGTAAGTCAGCTAAGGGACAGGCTCTACATGAACGTTAACAAGGCTGTAGAGACGGACGGCGTTTCTGCTGAATTCAAGACAGCACTAAAAGAAATGCTGGATAAAAAACAAAGCTCTTTTGAATCTTTGGATGCAGCCAGAAAAGTTGAGAGCCTTTTAGACGCTGAACTAAAGAAAGCAAAAGGCACTGCACTTGAAGCGGTTAAGGGCATTAATGAGCTTAAAGACTATCTTGGCAAAAAATCCTTCTGGATCTTTGGCGGAGATGGCTGGGCTTACGATATAGGTTATGGTGGACTTGATCACGTTCTTGCTATGGGCAGGGACGTAAATGTTCTGGTACTTGATACAGAGGTTTACTCAAACACAGGTGGTCAGTCATCTAAATCCACCCCGATAGGCGCTACTGCAAAGTTCGCTACAGCGGGGAAAAGGATAGCTAAAAAAGACCTTGGCCTTATAGCTATGAGCTACGGTTATGTTTATGTTGCGTCCATCGCAATGGGTGCTAACAGGAACCAGGCCATAAAGGCAATAGTTGAAGCAGAGAACTATCCTGGACCATCAATAGTGATCGCATACAGCCCATGTATAAACCACGGTATCGATATGCGTCATTCTCAGGAACAGGAAAAGAAGGCCGTTGAGTCCGGTTACTGGCCTCTTTACAGGTACAACCCAATGCTTGCAAAAGAAGGCAAGAGCCCATTCATATGGGAATCCAAGGCCCCAACTATCGATTACATCAATGATTACGTAAAAACAGAGGGAAGATTCACCTCCCTTGCAAGGGTGGTCCCAAATGAAGTAGAGGCCATATTCAAGGATGCGGCAGCAGAGGTAGAAAGAAGGCGTAAGGTGTACGAGCGCCTTGCAAAATGTGACCAATAAGTAGAATTTACTTATAATGATTTATTTCTACGTGGCTCTGATAAAAATATCAGGGCCACGTCATTATTAGCTTGAAATTTTTACAAGGTTTTTGATAGAATACCATGACAATGACAATGCTCAGGACAAAACTATACATTTTAGCCTTACTGCTCTTATGCAGTTCCCTTTACGCACAGCCAAAAGAAGATAAGTTTGGCAACAAGTACTATTACCAAAAAGTAACGTCCGCAGATGTGACTAAACTAAGGATAATATTTGCCAGCGACCCGCACGGGAATACTTATAAGACCTCTAACGTTATCGGCTATCTAAATAAGGTAAAACAAGAGAACCCTGACGAGGCCGTGATCTTTTTATTTGGCGGAGATGAGCCGACCGGTTTTGCAACGTGGAGCTTTAGGAAGAACGAGATAGGCTATAACGTTTGGGCAAAAAATGTTGATGCGGCATGCCTTGGTAACCACGACCTTATTCACTATCCTTTGGATAACATAGACAGACTTATAAACGATAAGGGCCTTAAGTTCATAGCGACTAATATCTCATCCGTTGATAAAAAGAAAAAACATCCGCCATATCCGCGCTACAAGGTAATAGAGTTCGCAGACGGTCAGAAGATACTGATATTAGGCCTGATGACCCAGACCATAAACATAGATGACAGGGTCTCTGACAAGATAAGGGTGGACAGCCCAAGCGCAAAATATAACGAGGTCGTAAGACAAGCAGAGGCTGTGCATGGGGAAATGGCAAAAATTTTCGTTATGGCACACTTTGAAAGGAAACTGGACCCAAAGAACGGCGAGGACCTTGAGACCTTTGTACAGAAGATAGAGAACAAGGATCTTATAATCTTTAAGGGCCATGATCATAAGGACTCAACATATTTCTTGAAAGTAGACAATGGACTTGTTCCTGTTATAGAGGCTGGACAGGCCCTGCAGGTAATAAAGGATGCGACTTTTTCTTTGGATGGCTTCTCATATTTTGGCCACGAGGATATTAAACCAACCAAGTATAAAGCAGACCCAGAGACGCAAAGACTTATAAAAGAGCTTAAGGACAGGATAATAGTTCCTCCACAGTATGACGTTCTTAACGACCCTTTATTTGAGAGTGAGTATTACAACTGGAGCTATGACAGGGGAGAACTGAACTATCGTCCAGAAGATGTAAGTGAAATGCAGACAAATTCACCTTTGACGGCACTCATCCTTGACTCTTACAGGTACGTCCTTAGTACCAATGTTGGAATGCTTGAATCCGGCAACATCCGCGCAGGAATAAACGCCAAGAAGGTCGTAAAGGGTGTAGACGTATATACCGTAGTTCCTTTTGAGAACGATCTGGTAAGGTCAAGACTTAGCGGCGGCGAATTAGAGGACCTTTTGAACGACAATTATCAGGGTAACGAGCACAGGCTCTTTATCCGCGGTGTTGTTCAGGCTTACGATGTAGTGAACGATAAGCTCGTAATAAAGAAAATATATAACACTACGAGCAAGGAATATGAGGCCTTTGACAGGGCTAAAATATACAGCATCTCTTCCATAGACCACTTTGCAAAAAAACATTCATTAAGAATAGTCGATGAGCATACAAGGTGGAAAGACTACGCCGCTATAATGGCTTATATAAAACACAAGAATAAGCACGAACCTACATGGGTGGAAAAATATCACTCTGCCAGCTACTACTGTCCGATAGCCAAGAACGGTGGTACAGGTATCCGATCATCCATAGGGGCTGAGAGGGACCTTTTTGATAGAGTTAAAGATGATACAGAAGTGTACTTTAGGCTCTACAACAGAATGAACAGGGAAGAGTTGATAGCTGAACTGGACGAAATAATCCCAGAGCTTAGAAAGCTAAATAAAGGTTATCTATCTGGCCTCTCCCCTGAAAAGACACCAAGGGACGCTGAAGAACTTATACGATCATCCTCTGACATGTATAACATCTGGGGCAACATATATCCTCATGATAGGTATTTAGGACTGCTAATTAACGGTGATGAGCCTGATTATGACGGCATCTATAATTTTTGGATGACCAGGATGCGCGCCTTTATACTGCTCAGTCAACTCTTTAGGATAGAGTATCCAGAGGAGTCTAGGCTAAAAACCGTATGGGATGGTTATCTTAAGATAAGGCTCTCGTCGAACGGCCAAAAGCGAACAGATGAGAAAGACACAGAAGGAGTGAAGAGCCTGCTAGATGAGCATTTTAAGATAGGCGGGAACGGAAAACGCAAAATAAAGGATATGTTAAACAACTATATATCTAAGAGAGGCAACACACGCCTTCCTGTAGAGATACAAGAGACCATAGAAAAGTATAATAATTACCTCATTGAGATAATGAAGAAAGTGTTCGAGACGAACGATGTTACTTATTACAGCGGACAGATAATGACAAGTTTTGGGAAATATAGGGCTCTATTTATAACACAAGATGGTAACAGTTACCTTAACAGGCTCTCAAAGTTCAGGGGCCGTTTTGGCACCACGCTTGCGTACCTTCCTGCAATATTCCTTGTAAAGGATGCAGGTGCGCAGTATGACTCTGAAGAGAATATTTTCTTTATCAGCGAGACTGCTGCCAAGCAGATGAAAGACTTTAAGAACACCATACATGAGGACATTCACATACTTTTCAGCTCCATCTGGAAGTTGGGTAAAGAGAGTGATTTTAACGGATATATAAGCAGGGACCCTGGCGGCCCAAAGAGACCTGACGGCAAATTGTACAAGGACGAGGTCTCTCTGGATGAGATACCGGCATACATAGAGACTATCTCTTATTTGGTTAGGGAAGCAGGAAGCAAGCTTGATAGCAGCGAGCTCGTTCAGTCAAGAACAAGCATGATAAATGCGGCATCCCATCTTGACGTGGTAATAGACATAGCAAGGGCTATTTCAGAAGACCTTTCCCTGATAAAGGCCGGGATGATGGTTGGGCCTCAAAAAGGCCAGGTATCTAACATTTACTACGATGATACCTATGAGTATGGCGATAGGGGTACTTCGGTAAAATATAAGAAGATGGTGAGTAATGGTGCAAGGTATTACCAGCTTATCTATACGCTGGACAACCTTGCGCTCAAATATGTGACCATGACCTCTTCTGAGGTGATAAGCCCAGAGATCATTAAAGACAAGATTGAAAGGCAGATAAAACTTATTGATGATTCCTTCTATAAGCTCAGCGATTTTAAACGTGAACTTGAAAACACCTCTTACCATGCGGACAAGGGTGACCCAGAGACGCTAAGGTCTGACAATTCCATGTATAAATATAAGCTTCAGCTTCTATCAAAGGAAATAGAAGAGATGAGGGAGTTTTACAGAGCTAACATAGGCACTGACGGTGTGCTTACTTTTAGTGATGTTATAAAGGCCTATGCCCCAGAGGCAACTGATGAGACAAGACTTCAAAATATAACAGACAAGATGAAAGCTGAAAAACTTGTTTGGGATGAGACTTACAAGGCTATGGATATGCCTGCATTAGTTGAGGCATTGGAACCTCTTTTGCCAGAATTGATGTCTAAAGAGGGTAATTATCTTGGCGGGCTCTTTCCTGGAACACCGACCGATGCAAAATCAATAAGCGAGAACCCGTCATACCTTTTTGATATACAGGGACAGATCGGCGGAGGTCCTATACCTACATCAGGTAACTGGATCCATTTTATACAAGAACATAACGGTGACCTTAACAAGGTCTATGAAAGCCTGATGATAAGGTACAGGGCCTACAGTATAATTAACATAATGCTGGATAGACACCTTAAGAGCGGGCAGGTTAGCTCAAAGTTCCTTGAAGGTGCGATACCAATAGCTACCAAGAGCTACACCCAGCAAACTAACAGCGACGAATATTCGATCGCCTTAAAGATGTACAATAACTACAAGGACAACTTTTCCTCTGGTATAGAAAAGTCCATTTCTGTGAGCAAGCCAGATCTTGTGAGCAGGATATCTGCTCATACAGGCTCTGGTTCAAAGAACCTTAGCACCCAGATGGACCTTTTAATGCAGTCCTGGGCCCAGACCAGCGGCATACTTGATCAGGACGACAAGGACCTCTTGTTTGGCAAGGATGATACAGAAACAGGAATATATGATGAGATATATGAGTTAGTGATGAACGGTACTGCAGATGATATTGAAGAATCAAAATTCTTCCTGATACTCTCTGGTACGCTTGCGTTCCACAATAACGCCACTACCAACCAGACTTTCGTCTTGGGCAGGAATAGCAGAAGGCTCATAGCAAAAAGCTTCATAGACTTTGGCATGCTGTCTGTTAACAGCGACGTATATATTAAAGAAAGGCTAGAGACCAGGGTTTGGTCTGTTGAGACCAAGGGCATGGTCAAGTTCTTCAATGAAGGCTTTGACGCATTGGTCAAATATAATAAAAACTACGGGATAAAATGATGAAAAGACTTTTGCTCTTTATGAGCTTGCTCTTTATGTCTGTTGCTGTTTATGCTCAAGGTAAAGAAGACAAACAATATTTTGGTCTTTTTAAGAGCTACGATTCAGGCACGGAATATTTTTCCTTAGCAAGTGTTGAGCCGCTTTACTCTATCAAGGACTTTGTAATAGGATCATTAAAGTCAGAGTACTATATAAAATGCCTGGGTGTAATATCCTACAATAAAAGAGGTAAAATAAATAAATTCCTCTATGCAGGGGCAGAAGCAGGGATACATGACAGGGACAAGGAATCAATGGAGGCCTTGGCAAAGTTCATAAGGGAAAACCAAGTTCTATTCGCAGAAGAAATTCAATTTGGTATTTACGTGCCTGACAGACTCTCTTTGAATGAGACTTCTTTTGGCTCATTGATAGAACTAAAATACGATATAAAAAAACTTTTTGAAGCCTCACAGGCCCCAGATGACAAGGAATTTAGTTCGCCTGATTCAGGTAACATGGTATCAAAGAACCTTTTCCTTTTTATGATGTCAACACACCTTCTTTCTAGGATATCCTTTTTG
>JAKLHL010000094.1 GCA_022710165.1 Bdellovibrionales bacterium
AGGGAACTCAAAGATACCTTTATTGTTGGTGAGTCCGATAAGCGTCGTTTCGTCAGACTGGTAATATGGAGTTGTCGCGGCAAGTACCCAGCCTGATTTTATGACACCATCTGCAACAACAGGATCGCCAGCACAATTTGCGGTCGTACAAGCAACTCTATCATTGTCCGTAAATAATATGGCTTTAAAGGTCCTTCCAGCTCCAGCGGGTTTATTAATATCAGTGTTACACATTGCATCTGCTGCAGTTAAAGCATCTGCTTCGTTAGCCCCGAAGTAACCGTCATTGCTAGCGTCAGTGACGAAGATGACCTTTTTAGAAGGTGTAGTGGCTGAAGCCTGCTCAACACAGATCAGAGGATAATAATCACTGCAATAGTTGTTACTGCTGGTGTATATGGAATAGTAGCTGGTCTGTTCACTGTTCCCAAAGGACCCATAGTAGTAATAACCGCCGCCACTACCACTGTTGTCTGTAAAGTTAGAACAATTATATCCTACGTATGTTGACCAATGATCGAGATAAGCAGCACCGGTCCAAACATCCTGTCCAGAGCCAGACGGTTCAATACTGTTAGTTAGAGGGAAATCAAAAGTAGCACTACTATTAGTGGTTCCTATCAGGGTCGTTTCATCTGTCCTGTAATATGACTTTGATGCTTCAAGCACCCAATTTTGAGAAGGGTCTCTAACGTCCGTCAAAAGCAGGGCTTTGAATTTTCTGTTCGTTCCTGCCGGTGTGTTGGCGTCGTTATTACAATAATAATCAGCGTAGTTTATAGCTCCAAGGGAGGAGTTCCCAAGTTTGCCATCAAAGGTCGCATCAGTGACAAAGATCACTCGATTTGGCTCTGGAGTTGGAGGAGTAGGTGGTGTCGGTTCAGGCGGTGTAGGTTCTGGAGTCGGTGTCGGCTCAGGCATAGGCGGCAGGTCTTCGCTCCACCAGTTACAGCTTGATATGCCTATGGTCAACGATATTGCTGTTACAATTGAAAGGAACGAAAGGAAGAGGCTGGATATGCTTCCTCCACCAAAACCCATACATCCTGCAACGAATAGGGGCGTGAAGAATAACAATATGGCCAATAAGAATTTATTTTTGTTCCTTATTCTCATCAAGGTGCTCCATGGGCACTATCAGTGACATTGTTACATAACTATGGTAGCTTATAACTAAATGGAGGTCAATGTGAGTTACATATATAAATTAGGCTTGGTATTTCTATTTTCAAGTTCCATATATTCAGCGGACCTTATAGTTAAGATGGACAGTTCCTACAAACATAAAGCCTGGGCAGAAAAACCAGCAGAACTTTGTGATGTTGTTGTAAAGGGCAGCACGGTCCCAAAGAGCCCTCTGTTCGTCTCATGTGAGACTACTGTAAGCAAAGTAAGGTTCATGGAACCAGCCGTCATAGACCTAACAGTCCAGATAGACCCTTTAAAGATAGGATCTACTCCTGAGGAAGCACAAAGGAACAACCATCCGATATACGTTGCGGCAAGGGCAAAGATATCTGAAATGGAGAAGAAAGATAAAAAGTTCAAGAAGGAGCTGGAGTCAGAGGTAAAACTCCTTTTTGATGATCATGCCATGTTCCTTTCGGACGCTATGTACCTTATATTACCTTTAGAGACAGAGTTCACCATGTACACTAAAGAAGGCGGTTTGGTTTCCAAGGGGACTCTTGAACAGCTTTCTGGACGCTGATATTGGTCATCTTTTTTTATAACTTTGCAAATTGAGCTTTTGTTTTTTCCTTTCTTCTTGCGTTTTGGGGACGTGTATGTGTTCTTTGTTCCTAAAGTCCATTTCGCTCCAATACATCGCTGAAGCCAGGGTCATCGGGAGAGGGATGAAGTTCTGTACCTGCTGCAGTTTCCAATGCTCTTTTTTAAGCCAGTCCTCCAGGTCCTTCATTTTTTCTGTGGTCGTACCGGGGAAAGAGGATATGAAGTAAGGCACAAGGTATTGTTCCTTATTCGCTGTTCTTGATATTCGGTTAAAAACTTCCCTGAACTTCAGGAATACGTCAAAGGATGGCTTTCTCATGAGCCAGAGTACTTTAGGGTCTTTGTGTTCGGGGGCTACCTTTAGCTGTCCACTAACATGCTCTGATATCAGCTCTTTTAAATATTCCTGGTCGCACAGTGCAAGGTCATATCTTACTCCGCTTGCGATAAAGACCTTTCTTATGCCGGGCATATTAGAGGCTGTTCTTAATAGATCAATTTGCTCCTTGTGGCTGGTCTTTAGGTTATTGCAGATCTCGGGGTGAAGGCATGAGCCTCTTTTACAGACCTTTTCTGCTTCTTTGTTGGTGCAGCAAAGCATGTACATGTTAGCCGTAGGTCCGCCGAGGTCAGTTATTATCCCTTTAAAATCCGGCATTGATGTTAGTTTTTTTATCTCGTTGATTATGGACCTTTGCGAACGCGACTGGACTATCTTTCCTTGATGCAGCGTTATGGAGCAGAAAGTACAGCCTCCAAAACAACCTCTGTTGGCCGTGATGGAAAAACGTATCATATCAAGTGCAGGTATTTTTTCCTTATAGGTCCAATGCTGTTCTTTTGTAAGATCAAGGTCATATATCTCGTCCATCTCAGCCTCTGTAAGAGGAAGTGGAGGAGGCGTTATCACTACTGCTTTATCCCTGTAGTACTGGACTATGGTCTTTGCATTGTATGGATTTATTTCTTCGGAATAAAGAGTGACCGATTTTAAGAACTTCTTTTTGTCATCCTTAACTTCTTCGTGTGATGGAAGGACCAGTCTGTTCTCTATCTGTTTTGCTTCATCTTTGGTCGTGACGTATGCAACGCCCTTTATGCTCTTTATTTTGTCCTTGTCCTTGCTCTTTAGGGCCTGACATAGCTCCAAGGTCGTTCTTTCTCCCATCCCGTAGACTATTAGATCGTATTTACCGGTGACAAGTATCGAAGGCAGTACTTTGTTCTGCCAATAGTCATAATGAGAGAGTCTTCTTAGTGATATCTCAACACCTCCACCAACGATGAAGGCATCGGGGAAAGCCTGACGTGCCATCTCTGAATATTTAATACCGGCGTTATCGGGCCTTAGGCCGCCTTTTCCTCCGGGAGAATATTCGTCGTCACGGCGCGGCTTTTTATCTGCGGTGTAGTTATTTATCATTGAGTCAACAACTCCGGTGCCGATCCCAATGAATAATTTTGGGGTGCCAAGTCTTTTAATATCCTCTATGTTTTGAGGCTGAGCTACTATGCCGACCCTGTAGCCTTTGGATATTAGATATCTTGAAAGAAGAGGAATGCCGAAGCTGTGATGATCTATATAGGCATCACCGCTTATGAATAGTATATCAAGTTCATCCCAGCCCCTTGCCTTCACCTCTTGTGGCGTGAGCGGAACGAATTTTTTCAGGTCTGTTCTTTCATAGCTCATGGATCGGAGTATAGTCTATTTTAGGCTAAATTTACAAGTATAATTAATTGATATTATTAGGACTTTAATTATCGAAAAAGTCGGGGCGGATGGTTTGTTTATCTGTATATATTACTTGACTTTAATTAAGTCATATGTTATAATACTAATAACACCACGGTGGATTGAATTGTACAAAGGGGGGAGAGGAGGAGCTTAAATGTTTAAATTGAGCCAAACATTTTTAATTCTTCTTGGTCTACTCATGTTCAATCTCAACTCGTGTTCTATAAACATAAATGAGCCTGAGGGTGGCGGAGAAGTGCCAGAGCAAAACGCGGAAGTGCCGGAAGAAGAGCCTGAACCAACTCCAGAGCTTCCTCCTACTTGTGAAGAGGTGAAAGCTTTGTTCGATGATGCTCTTGTTGCCAAGGATTGTGTTAACGGGAGCACCTATCTGGACCAGATAATAGAAGGTGACTGTAATGCCGGTGATCCAATGACCGCTATCACTCAGATATTGCAGTTTGAAGGCATTGGCTGCGCACTCAACTGTCTTCAGAGAGCTGAACTTGCATATATTTACATCGATACAGGCAACATGATGAACGCTCTCATGCAGATAAATATAATCGCCGGATTGGGTACTTGTGTAGATATATGCAATGAGGTCACCAAATATTATAATGATCATGGGGGAGCTCCTCCTCCTGCACCTTGCTGATGGACTTTTAGTCCTTTACAAAGCTGTCCTGTTTGATAGAAATCATCCATTATGGCTAAACTTTATTTTAGATACTCTGCTATGAACGCAGGAAAGACCACTCAGCTAATACAGGTAAAGCATAACTACGAGGAACGTGACCAGAACGTGATGGTGCTTAAACCGATCATAGATAAACGCGACAGCGCAGAAAAGATAAAGTCAAGAATAGGCATAGAGTGCTGTACGACACTATTCGACGATAAGGCTAATGTGTTTGACCTTATCCGGACCTGTAACGAGACAAAGAGGATAAACTGCATACTTATAGACGAAGCCCAGTTCATGACCAGGGAGCAGGTGCTTCAGCTTTGCTCTGCCATAGATGACCTTAATATCCCGTGCATCGCTTACGGCCTTAGGTCTGACTTTAGGGGAGAACTTTTTCCCGGAAGCGAGGCACTTTTATCTTTTGCCGACAGCATAGAGGAACTAAAGACCATCTGCTGGTGCGGAAAAAAGGCCATAATGAACACAAGGCTAATGAACGGAGAAGCTGTTTACGAGGGTGAACAGGTACAGATAGGCGGGAATGAATCCTATATATCACTTTGCAGGAAGCACTGGAAAGAAGGGAAGGTCCGTCCTTGATAACAGCAAAAGAAAAAAAACTGCTAGGCCTTATCTCAAAGGTTAAAAAGAACGCCCGCCCAGAGATATCAAAGTATTACGTTGGTGCTGTCGGTCTTACAAGTTCTGGTAAGATACTTTTCGGCAATAATATAGAGTTCAAGGGACTTCCATTGAGTTTGACCGTTCATGCTGAACAATCACTCGCTGTTCAAAGTTTCATGGAGAATGATAAGCTTGAGACCATAGCGGTTTCTGCTGAACCTTGCGGACACTGTAGGCAGTTCTTGAACGAGATACGCGGGGCGGCAAAGACGCTGAAGATACTTGTGCCTGGGAAGACCCCAAAATATCTTGGTTCGTTACTGCCCGAACCTTTTGGCCCTGATAACTTGAATGTAAATGTGCCCATATACGGTAAAAGGGATAACGGACTTAAGTTGAAGACTAATGATGAGCTTGTAAAAGCAGCTTTGTTGAGCGCCAACAGGTCCTATTCACCATATACCGGTTCATACTCCGGTGCTGTCGTTAGGATGAAGGATGGTTCTATCATCAGCGGTTTTTATGTTGAGAACGTGGCGTTCAACCCTTCGATCCAGCCTTTGACCGCTATAATGATAAAACTGGTCAGCGAGGATATGTCTTACAACGATATAAGAGAAGTCGTGCTTGTTGAGAAAAAGAACGCACTTGTAAAACATGCAGAGATAACAAAGCTCTTTGTAAGCTCACTGGTACCTAAGGCCAAGTTCAGGGTCGTTCTTATCTGATCTTTTCAAAACCTAATCCATAAACATGGGCCACATGGTTGACTATCATGAAAGCATTAGGGTCTACGGCCTTTACGACCTTTTTTATCTTGTATATCTGCCGGTTGCCAACCACAGTGAATATTATTTTTTTCTTTTCTCCGCTGTAAGCGCCTTCTCCGTTATAAACTGTCGCGCCTTTATCTATTTCCTTTAGGATGAACTCAAGGAGCAATTCTGGCTTTTCAGAGACTATGGTCACGCCTTTTACATGCTTTCCGCCGTCCATTATGAAATCTATAACGAATGAACTTACTATCAAAGAAGAGAGGCCTAACAGTATGGCGGTGACACCATATGAAAAAGAATCTTTCTGGGCCCCAAATACTATACCTGCAAAGATTATGACTATTGAGTCCACGATTATGAACATGTGTCCTGCCTTCATCACATGATATTTGACCGCTATTTGGGCAACAACGTCGGAGCCGCCAGT
>JAKLHL010000095.1 GCA_022710165.1 Bdellovibrionales bacterium
TGATTCCTCAAAATATGGGCTTATGTGCAAATACCAAAAAGCTGAGGTTTTTGAGGAACTTGGAGACAAAGACAGGGCATTGGCCATATATACGGAACTAAAAGACGTCTACCCGAACAAAGGCGTGATAGAAGCCAAGCTTACTAAGCTTGGCCAGTCCAAATAAGGGCCTAAATACGTATTGACATTATTGGCCATTTTCTATAAATATTTCAAGCCTTTCATTAATCAAACAAACAGGAGGTGATTTTTAATGCCTGGCGTTTATATGCGTGAAGGAGAGTCTTTTGAGCAGTTCTTAAAACGTTTTAAGAAACAATGCGAAAAAGCGGGCATACTTTCTGAAGTAAGAAAGAGAGAACATTTTGAGAAACCTTCTGTAACGAAAAAGAAAAAAAGTCTAGCTGCACAGAAAAGACTGATAAAAAAGCAGAGAAAGTCTTCTAGATAAATAAAAAAGGAGAGGATACTCTTTGGCTCCCTTAAACATAACGAAGGGCGTTATCGACGAGATACGCTCTAAGTTAGACATTGTTGACGTGGTGAGCGAGAAGGTCTTGCTTAAAAAGGCGGGGTCTAACTATAAGGGGCTTTGTCCTTTTCACAAAGAAAAGACTCCCAGCTTCGTTGTAAGTCCAGATAAGCAGATATTCAGGTGCTTTGGCTGCAACGAGGGCGGGGATTCGATAAGTTTTGTTCAAAAAACGGAAGGACTTACTTTTTACGAGGCTATAGTTAAACTTGCGGACATGGCCGGGGTTAAGATACCAGTCTCTGAAAGGGAAGACAAAGATTACGTACTCAGACAAAGCAGGAAACAAGAATTACTGAATATAAACATTACAGCAAAGGACTATTATTGTTCTTTGATAAGGGACAAGAACAGCAACGGCATGAAATACTCTGTCCAAAGAGGGATAAGCCAGGAAATATTAAGTGAATTCAGCATTGGTTGTTCTGGTGATTCTTGGGACGGTCTTTCCGTCAGCCTCTTAAAGAAGGGTATTTCTTTGGCCAAGGCAGCAGACCTTGGGTTAATTAAAGAGAAAACAGGCAAGTATTACGACACGTTCAGGGACAGATTAATGTTCCCTATATGCAATCATTCTGGTGAGATAGTTGCTTTTGGTGGGAGACTTATAAAAGACGCCGAGGACTCGCCAAAGTACATCAACTCCAAGGATAGTGAAATATATACTAAAGGGGATGTGTTGTACGGCCTGAACAAGACAAAAGGTATTATAAGGGACTCTGGTTACGCCGTGGTGGTCGAGGGATATATGGACTTTATAAGCCTTTACCAGGCTGGCATAAAGAATGTTGTCGCCACACTTGGTACAGCGTTCACCGAAAAACAAGCCCAGTTGATAAAGAGATACGTTGAGAGGGTTGTTCTTTTTTATGACTCAGACGAGGCTGGAATAAAGGCTGCAAAAAGATCTCTCTCCATGCTTCTGGAAAAAGGGATTAAAGTAGACGCCTTGTTCTTGGAAGACGACCTTGATCCGGACGAGGCTGTAAAAGAATATGGCAGTGAAAAGCTATCACTTATGCTTTCCAAGGCAGGCCCACTTCTTGGAGTCATAATGGCAGAGAAGTTCTCTGGCAACAAAAGTCCGGATAGCACCTCAAAAAGTACGGCAGAGATACTTGAATATATAGGCATGATACCAGATGCTGTTTCAAGGTTGCTGTGGATAAAAGAACTTTCTTTTAGAAGTGGGATCTCAACGAAAGAACTTGGCGCGCTATCAAAAAGATATTTGAGGGCAGATGACAAAAAGATTGAAAACAAGAGAACGGGTTTAAACATAAAGATAACAACGAAAGTTCCACCTCTTTATAAAAGACTTGCGTTGGTTTTCTTCGCAGACCCTTCTCTTATCCAAAGAGCTCTAGACGAGGACTGGACACCCTATATACCGGGCGATCTTATGGCCGTGATTCAGGAGGCCGGGGCTTTATATTCTGAGAGCAGCAACATGGATGTTGTTTCTTGGATGGAGGTCTCAAGAAAGACCGGCCAAACCTGGGTTGAGGACCTTTTGACCAAAGGGCTTGTGGATAAAAAGAATGGTTTTAACGACCCGGAAAAAGAGTTCAAGGCCTGTATGGTAAGGTTCAAGATGAACCACATGGAGCATATAAAAGAAGGTCTTTTACGGAAGATAAAAGAATCTGGCAGTACAGAAGAAAACACTTTACGAGAATATGAGGCGATTATAAAAGAAATCGAACGTCTTAAACCGATGCTTGGTGTTCTTATTAATGGCACGGAGGAACATGCATGAAAGTTAGTTTCGAAAGAGACAAGGTCGTAAGCGTTAAGGAATTACTTGTTCTTGGCACCAACAAGGGCTTCCTTACTTTTAAAGAGATAGACGATGGTCTTTCTAAACATATTTCAGACAAGGACGAGATTGACGCTATCCTGAGTCTGATAGAACAGAGCAACATAGAGATAGTTGAGAACGAGAAAAAATATCAAAAGATAAAATCTAACCAGGATTACATCGTAGAAGAAGCTGGTGGAGAAGAGACTGAGCTTACCGAAGGCTTCCTTGATGACATAGAGACCATAAGCTCAGAGGTCAGCGACCCCGTAAGGTTATACTTAAGGAAAATGGGCGGCGTTTCCCTGCTTTCCAGAGATGGAGAGATAGAGATAGCTAAAAGGATAGAGGAAGGCGAGAACAGGATACTCAACGTTGTGTTCAACTCTGAGCTTGGCATAAGCGGCATCGTAGATCTTGCGGATAAGCTTAGAAAAGGTCGTTATAGGGTATCCGATCTTGTTAAGGGCGGCGACGATATGGAGAACGCCATTAACGAGACGACACTGGAAAAAAAGATATTGGACAGCATTGATCTGATACAAAAACTTTTTGAATCAAACATGACGCTTGATCAAAAAATCAAGAAGACCAAGGCATCACAGCAACAAAAGATGATACAAGAAGTAGAGCTTAACAAAGGGAAAATGAGGGATTCTTTTAGGGAGATAAACCTTAACAGAAAGACCATCAACAAGATAATAAGCAAGTTCAAGGTCTATTATCAGCAGATAAGACAGGCCGAGTTCGCCATAAGGAGACAGCTCAGGAAAGTCCAGGTCACCCAGATGAAGGATTTTATAGAATTAAAACTGGCCCTCAAAAAGAACTCCAAACTTGAAAAGCAGTACAAAGAACAACTTGGCATAACAGTTGAATATATGGAAGAGATCAGCTTGCTAATAGAAGAGCACAAGAAAGTCTTAGATAAAATTGAGGCTGATTCAAGGTTGAGCCTCTCGATATTAAGGGGTCTTTGCCACGATATAATCGAGGGAGAGAAGATGGCCGACAAGGCTAAGAACGAGCTTGTCGAAGCTAACCTTAGGCTCGTTATAAGTATCGCAAAAAAATATACCAACAGGGGGCTTCAATTCCTGGACCTTATACAGGAAGGCAACATTGGCCTAATGAAAGCCGTTGATAAATTTGAATACAAAAGAGGGTACAAGTTCAGTACATATGCGACTTGGTGGATAAGACAGGCAATAACAAGGGCTATAGCTGATCAGGGTCGAACAATAAGGATACCGGTCCACATGATAGAGACCATAAACAAGCTTATAAGGACCCAGAGAGCCTTGGTTCAGGAGATAGGCAGGGAGCCTACCCCAGAAGAGATAGCAGAAAGGATGGAAATGCCCGTAGACAAGGTTAGGAAAGTATTAAGGATATCAAAGGAACCGGTTTCCCTTGAAACCCCTATAGGTGAAGAGGAAGATTCGCATCTTGGTGATTTTATAGAAGATACTACGGCTGTTTCACCGTCTGAAGCCATAATTAACCTTAATCTTTCTGAGCAGACAAGAAGGGTCCTGTCAACGCTGACGCCAAAAGAAGAAAAAGTCCTAAGGATGAGATTTGGTATAGGAGAGGAAAGCGACCACACCCTTGAAGAGGTCGGCCAGGACTTTGACGTGACAAGGGAAAGGATAAGGCAGATAGAGGCAAAGGCCCTTCAGAAGCTAAGAAGGAGAAGCCGTTCAAAGAAGCTAAAACCCTTTGTTGAAGGCACGAATTAAAGGAATAAAAATATCTTGCGGTTTGTTTAACCTTTTACTATAAAGCGTATAGTCTTTTGGGCCTATAGCTCAGTTGGTAGAGCATCCGGCTCATAACCGGATGGTCCTAGGTTCGAGTCCTAGTGGGCCCACCAACCCAAAGATCCTTTGGAGGGGATTAATGACTGTTCTCCTTTATGATATGTTGAACAAACTCAGACAAGTCGATGAAAAGATAAAGGAGCTGTCTAACAAAAAGAACACCCCGCCAAAAGGCCTTAAAGAGTCCCAAGAGAAGCTAAAATCATCAGAATCAAAATTGAGATCGAAAAGTATAGAGGCTGAAGCTGCTTCAAGAAAGAGCAAACATGTTCATGACGTTTTTAATGAAGAGTCTTCTAAGCTTTTAAGGGCAGAAGAAAAACTATCCCAAGTTAAGAACAGCAAAGAGTATCAAGCAGCTCTTAAAGAGGTCAATCAATTAAAAAAGACCGTTCTTAATCTTAATGAGCAATATCAAACAGCCAACACAGAGACAGAGAAAATGATGGCAGTAATGAAAGAACATGAAAAAGAATTAAAGGAAGCCATTAAGAATTACGAACTAATACTTGTGCAGATAAAAGATAACACTAACTTGATCGACGCAGAATTGACAGATATAACCGAGACCAAGAACAGGATACTTAGCGAGATACCAGACGATATAAAGAAAAGGTATTTGAGGGTGTACGAGATAAAGAACGGTATTGGCGTAGCTGTCATAAATGGCGAGAGGTGTGGCGCCTGCAATATGTCGCTCCCAAAACAGTTCTGTAACCAGGTGGTTAAGGCCGATCAGGTATATCATTGTCCATCTTGCCAGAGACTGATTATTTATATAAATAAAGAATAGCAAGAAGAGCGGACGGTCGCTCAACTTTTGTTGAGAGGAAAGTCCGGGCTCCACAGAGCAGCGTAGTGGGTAACACCCACCCACCGTGAGGTGAGGAATAGCGCAACAGAAAGGATGTACAGGGCTTAGGCTGCTGTAGTGAAATCAGGCAAGCTCTACGCGGAGCAAGGTCAAATAGGCGCACGTTTTAGGATGGCTCGTCTGAGGTGCGCGGGTAGATCGCTTGAGCCTTATGGTAACGTAAGGCCTAGATGAATGACCGTCGAAAACAGAACCCGGCTTACCGCTCTTCTTGCATTATTGGGAGCGTATGTTCAATAAACTTAAAGATTTTCTAAAATTAAGTTTTCATGCTTTGTCTTATAGAAATTACAGGTATTTCTTTTTTGGCCAGCTCATATCTCTTGTTGGAACGTGGATGCAGCTTATGGCCCAAGCCTGGCTTGTTTACACTATAACCAATTCTCCGCTCAAACTTGGTATTGTTAGCGCCATGCAGTTCCTGCCGACCATGTTGTTCGCACTTTTTGCTGGTGTTATAGTGGATAAAACATCCAAAAGAAAAATACTTATAATCACTCAAATAGCGTCGATGATCCAGGCCTTTGTTATGTTCGCGCTGGTTTATACAGGAGTTGTAGTATATTGGCACGTAGTGGCACTTGCTTTTTTCCTTGGTTGCACCAACTCCCTTGATATGCCTGCTAGACAATCTTACGTCATAGATCTTGTTGGTAAAAAAGATGTTGTTAATGCCGTTGGATTAAATTCAGTCGTTTTCAATCTTGCAAGGATAGTAGGACCTGCGATAGCAGGTATTTTGATGACGGGCATAGGGATAGAATGGTGTTTCTTTATAAACGGATTTAGCTTTATAGCCGTGATAGCAGGCCTTCTTTTAATAGACACAAAACATGTTGCTAGAGAGGTTAAGGATAAAAATGCCACCATATTGTCAGAGATAGCCGATGGTCTTAACTATATTTATAGAACACCGATCTTGCTTAAGACGTCCATG
>JAKLHL010000096.1 GCA_022710165.1 Bdellovibrionales bacterium
GTCAGGGCCGATATAAAAGCGACCTTTCCAAAGAATATATATATGAAAAGAACGGCAACACCTGTAAAAACACCCGAGAGCCTTAAGCTCTTAGAGCCCTCTTTTTCCATTATCATCCCAAAATATTCATACAAACACAGTGCATGTATTATCAAGGTAAAAAGATATACAGCGAACTTGCCGGCAAAGATTATGAAAGGGGCTCCTATGCCTATCGCTATTAAAGCTGAGATAACTCTTTTCTTAAGCATTAATCACCAACCCGGCCGTACCTTCTTTTCCTGTTGGAAAAAGAATGCAGTGCCTTTTCTAGTTCACTTCGGTCAAAATCAGGCCAAAGTGTTTCTGTAACATATATCTCGGTGTAGGCCATTTGCCAAATCATAAAGTTGCTGATCCTCATTTCTCCACTGGTCCTTATCAAAAGATCTGGGTCAGGCAGGTCTTTTGTCCAAAGATACCTTGAAAAAGTCTCTGGCACTATATCGTCCAGTGTCATTTTTCCGTCCTGGGCCTCTTGTACTATCTTCTTTACGGCATCTATGATGTCCTGTCTTCCACCATAGGAAACAGCAAGGTTAAGCACCATCCCTTTGTTCTTTGACGTCTCTTCCATCAAAGAGGCTGAAAGTTTTCTCACTTTCTCTGGAAGCCTATACATCTGGCCTGTAATGAGGAACCTTATGTCCCTTTCTATTATGGTCTTTCTTTCCTTTTTAAGGAAATCCTCAAAATAGTTCATCAGGGCCTTAACCTCGTCGGCAGGCCTATCCCAATTCTCTGTACTGAAAGCGAACAAAGAGAGTGCTTCAAGCCCCATCTGGGAGCATAGCTTAACGATTTGCTTTACGGATTCTGCGCCTTGTCTGTGGCCGAAGACCCTTTCTTTACCTTTTTGTTTGGCCCACCTGCCATTGCCATCCATTATGACTGCAATGTGTCTTAGACCATCTGGGATACTGAGCTTTGCGTCGTCCTTGCTCACCCTTCTAATATTTCCTTTTCTTTTGTCTGCATAAGTTTATCAACTTGTGCAATATAGTCGTCTGTCTGTTTTTGTACATGGTCCTGAGCTTTTTTGCTGTCATCTTCACTGACCGTTTTTTCTTTTGCCTTTATGCTCTCGTTGGCCTGTCTCCTTATGTTCCTTATGGAAACCTTGGAGTCTTCGCTCAGCTTCTTGACCAGTTTCACAAGGTCTTTTCTTCTCTCGTCGGTAAGAGCAGGGATAGGTACCCTTATTATCTTTCCGTCAGTCTGAGGGTTAAGACCAAGATCGCTCTTTATTATAGCTTTCTCTATCGCAGTAAGGGCATTCTGGTCCCAAGGCTGTATGACTATGAGTTTTGGATCTGGAACAGAAACGTTAGCTACCTGATTAAGAGGAGTAAGGGAACCATAATATTCCACTCTTACACCGTCTAAAAGAGCAGGTGTAGCCCTTCCAGTTCTAAGTCTGGAGAACTCCTGTTTCAAGTTCAATACCGCTTTTTCCATTTTGTCCTTTGCGTCTTTATAAATAACTTCCATCACATCCCCCCTTAACCTACTACGGTTCCTACTTTCTCGCCCATTATGACCTTTTTAATATTTCCGTCTTTCTTAAGATTGAAAACTATCATCGGAAGCTCGTTGTCCATGCACAAAGATACGGCTGTAGCGTCCATGACCTTGAGGCCCTGATTAAGCACATCAAGATAGGAAAGTTTCTCAAAGAACTTAGCGTCCTTGTTCTTCCTTGGATCGCTGTCATAGACACCTTCCACGTTAGTGGCCTTTAAGATGACCTCGCAGTCAGCTTCCATCGCCCTAAGGCATGCTGCTGTGTCCGTCGTAAAATATGGATTACCAGTACCGCCGGCAAAAATAACTACCCTGCCTTTTTCAAGATGTCGGACAGCCCTTCTCCTTATGTAAGGTTCACAGACCTCTTTAACCTCGATAGCGCTGAGTATCCTTGTATGGACACCTATCTTTTCCAGGGCATCCTGCATGGCTATTGCGTTCATTATGGTAGCGAGCATTCCCATATAGTCGGCGTTGGAGCGGTCCATTCCCTTTGTTGCCCCTGCAATACCCCTAAAGATATTACCGCCGCCGATAACAAGGCACATCTCTATACCGGTTGCTTTAACTTCTGCTATTTGACGAGCTATATCGTTGATCGTATCTGGACATATCCCGTAATCACTATTGCCCTTAAGAGCCTCTCCGCTGAGTTTTAAAAGCACCCTCTTATACTTTTTTCTTTCAGCCATTTTATTCTCCTAACTGCCATCTTACGAATCTTTTAACAGAGATATTCTCTCCTATTACAGATATGTTCTCCTTTATGTAGTCTTGTATCTTCTGGTCTGGGTTCTTAACATAAGGCTGGTTAAGAAGACATACTTCCTCGCAGAACTTCTTGAACCTTCCTTCCACTATCTTCTCTATTACGTTAGCAGGCTTCCCGCTTCCTTCTGTCTGTTTCTTGTATATTTCCATCTCTGACTTCTTTACGTCCTCTGGGATATCCTCTTCCCTTACATAACGAGGGCTCATCGCGGCAACATGCATTGCAACATCCTTTACGAAGCTCTGGAACTTTTCGTTCCTTGCAACAAAGTCTGTTTCACAATTGACCTCTATCATTACGCCTATCCTTCCGTTACCATGTATGTAAGAGCTCACAACACCTTCTTTGGTAGCTCTTGCACTCTTCTTTTCTGCAGATGCTAGACCTTTTTCCCTCAAGAACACTATCGCTTTATCTATATTGCCACTAGATTCCACAAGAGCTTTTTTGCAGTCCATCATGCCTGCGCCTGTCTTTTCTCTAAGTTCCCTTACTTGTTCGCTGCTGATATCCGCCATGATTATTCCCCCTCCTGCTGTTCTGGTTTTCTATCGATCTTCCTTATCTTCTCAACAACTACGTTGTCTTTATCTTCTGTTTCAGAACCATTTGTCTTGAAAGCAGAAGCCTCATCTGAAGTCTCAGACTGTGCTTCTATCTCTCCGGCCCTTACCTTTTCCTCGAACATCGCCTTTCCCTCTGCAACCGCTTCTGATGCATAGCCTGCAAAAAGTTTGATTGACTTGATAGCATCGTCGTTACCAGGAACGACGTAATCAATAGGGTCAGGATCGCAGTTTGTGTCTACCAGTGCAACGATAGGTATGCCAAGTTTTTTTGCTTCGCTTACAGCAATGTCCTCACTGTTAGGGTCTACCACGAACATAAGCTCTGGGAGTTTTTTCATGGTCCTTATACCAGAGAATGATTCCTCTAGTTTTGCTTTCTCTTTCTCAAGTTTTGACACTTCCTTCTTGCTTAAAAGATCGAACACACCGTCGGCGCTCATCTTTTCTATCTCTTCAAGTCTTTCTATACCGCGTCTTATGGTCTTAAAGTTGGTGAGCAAGCCTCCAAGCCACCTGTTGGTGATGTAGTAAGCTCCGCATCTTTGTGCCTCTTCCTTGATAACGTCCTTTGCCTGGGTCTTTGTGCCGACGAATATCACTTGTTTTCCGTTGGCTACTTCATCCCTCATGTACTCGAACGCACGCTGCGCCATCTTTACGGTCTTCTGAAGATCGACGATGTAGATACCGTTCCTTGCTCCAAAGATGTATTGTTTCATCTTCGGGTTCCATTTGCTTGTCTGGTGACCAAAGTGCACGCCTGCACTCAATAGGTCTTTCATGGTAATTGGGTTCATAGGTTTAAAATCCTCCTTTAGGTTTAACCTCCGGCCCTGCTTTTTAACCGCCCGAACCGCTTTTTTTGAACCGAAAAAGCGGACACCATGGACGAAAGTCACGGCCGTGTGTTTTAGTTCGGACATACTAGTAACATACCAGGTATAGACTGTCCAGATTATTTACAGCTGAAATGGGTATACACAAGGCTAAAAGCGGCCTCATTAATAAAAGCTCAATAGTTACAAACACATAGGTGTTGGAATAAGTCTTGCATCAATACCCTTGGGGCAACTTGCTCCGGAGGGTCGTTCTTATGCTTAGAAGACTACTGTTAGTTTCTTTTACTATCCTTTCTTTAACAAGTTCACTCTTCGCCGGTAGATTAATAGGCGGAATAGTTATCGAGCTCAAATATACTCACGGCAAAACTGTTTCTGTAATAGTTGATGAGGCTGAGTGGAAAAACGCAAATGAATCACAAAGAGGATCACTATTAGAGAAATACCAGCTGGAGCTCTCTATACTTGAACAAGTTGATGCTAGGCCGATAATGGACGGCGAACGACTGGACTTTAGGACCACAAAGATAAGCCCAGAGCAACGAACATTAAGATGGCTCATAAACGGCAACGACTTGAGCGACATAGAGCTAATAAAGAAGTTCTTCAGCAAGGATAAGAACCTCGTAGCGTTCGCAGAATGCCTTAATAAGAAATACAAAAAGATAATGAAACCCATAAAGAGGTTTTACAAAGACGACCAGGCTACCATAGATAAAATAGAGGGTAACATAGCCAAGATAATAGAATCCTGCAAGGATGGGATAGTAAGGTCCTTCCCTATAGAAGGGCTGCAAAATAGCGACTTAGAGACAAACGCTGATCCTTCTGAGCAGAAGTCAGAGATCTCCTCTAACCTGACCTTCAGCGAGAAACTCTCAAAGCATGAATTGGACATACATCAAAAACTTTTAGATCAGGACGCTCATTACAGGGCTCTTGTAGACGATATGGCCAAAGGTAGACCTATCAGCAGTATACTTGCAGAGCTCCATACACAGTTCAGATACTATGGCAACAATGGGATGAACGGAAAGGATGTATATAAGTTCAGGTCAACAAAAAGGTTAGACGGAAAGAACGGCGGTGCAAACCCTAGAGTATACTTTTTTAACAACAAGGCAAAAGGCAAATGGGTCCTCTTATATTCACACTACAAACATTATGTAGGACCTGAAAAACCTAAAGAAGTAAAACAGCTAAACGATATATTAGAAACAAGAAGAGGCCAGAGCCTTAGCGCCGGTAATGTAGTACCAGAAAAAAGTCCTAAGGATAATGTAATAAAGGACAATCCAACGAATGAGCCTCTTGATCAGCCAGTAGTGGATACAGACCTGGATGAGAAAGTAAAAGACAGAAAAGGAAAAGATTTTGGAATGAACTTTCCTATAGATCACGTAATAAAGAAAGGACCAAAACTGGCACAAAAACATAACAGCTCAGTATCTGACCTAAGCCAAAAGGTCCCACCATCCGAAGAGACTATGCTCTACAGATATTTCTTTGAGGACCATGGCGAGATAGAAAAGGAAACCTTAAAGGCACAATTCGACAGACTAAGACCAGACCTAAAAAAGGCTCTTTATGAAAGGGCAATCTCTGACAAAAAAGACAGGCCGGACTTTAAGATAAACTCTGAAATGCTCTCGTTCTACGAGCAGGCTAATATAAGCCCAGAAAAGATCACGAATAAAAAAGGTAGCGGCAAAGGACAAAAGAAAAACTGGGATAATAACTTCAAGCTCTTATCTGAATACATGGAAAAAAACCAGAAAGCACCTGGTAACAGAACAACCATCGAGGTAGAAAAAGGAAAATTCGTTAACATAGGGACCTGGGTGGTCACTCAAAGGAATGCATATAAAAAAGGAGAGCTAAGCCAAGACAGGATAGACAGGCTTAACTCAATACCAGGCTGGACTTGGGAATACAAAAAACCTGAAGTAACCGAAGAAGTGAACAATGACAAAAAAGTAAAATATGTAGAGGACTACAAGCTACCAAAAGGCAGCATGGCGGTCATGTCAACATATGATGCATACATAAAATTCTATAACGCTCTAGCTGAATTTGGAAAGGCCAATAACAGGATGCCAGTGGAAGGTGAATTGATAATAGACGGAGTATCAGCAACTACTTTCATAAGGGTACAACAGATACTGTATCACAAAGGAAAGCTCATTC
>JAKLHL010000097.1 GCA_022710165.1 Bdellovibrionales bacterium
CTGCTGGAGTATATCGAGGCCGGTCATGTCTGGGAGCTTGTAGTCCAAAAGTATTATGTCCGGCTTTTCCTTGGAAAGGTGATCAATAAAATCCTTCCCGACAGAGAACTTTTTGATGCTAAAAACAGCCTGGGTATCTATGTCAGGGACGTCCACAGAGAACTCCCTCAGCACCCTTTCGGCGCCAAGGCACATGGCTTGTTCATCGTCAATTATAGCTACTCTTAATTTTTCATTGTTCATATTCTTAAGACCTAAGTAACTTCTCTATTTCCTTAACCAGCTGCTCCGTCCTCACAGGTTTGGTGAACACAGCATCAGCCTTTATCCAGTGTTTCTCGTCAGGTGTAACAGAGCTGAACTCCATGCCCGTTTGACCGGTAACGGCAGTGACCATTATCACCGGTACCTTGGGAAGTTTCTTTTTTACCTCGTACGCAAGGACAAAACCGTCATCCATCTTGTCCATCATCAGGTCCACTATGACCACATCGGGCTTTATGGTCTCCAATAACTGATTGGCCTTTTTTCTACTCTCAGCGGTAATTACACTATATCCCTCAGACTCCAGCTCCATCTTTTGCTGTAAAAGATAGTCGGGGTCATCATCCACCATCAAGATGTTCTTTCTTGCTTTCTCGTTCATCTTGAAAGGACCTCTTTAACGACTTTTGCTAATTTATCAGGGTCCACTGGTTTATCCAGGAAGTTAACAACAGCTCCCCAGGTATCACCCGGCTCTGCCATCCAGTTGGCCTTGTCTGCAGCGCCTGACATTACTATAAGAGGCACCTTAGGGAAGTTCTTGCCTATTTCTCTTGCCAAGGCAAACCCAGCAGTCCTGTGCTCCATCATAACGTCGATGACCATCAGGTCCGGTCTCTCTTTTTTAAGTTTTTCCAGAGCTTCTTTTGCTGTATTCGCGGTAATTACCTGATGTCCATTCTCTTCCAGCACCATCTTGTTCTGTTCAACCAGATCCACATCATCATCAACTAAAAAGATCTTAGCCATGGTAAGCCCTCCTTTACTTTCTTGTATCATATCTAGGGATATTAACAATTACTTTGGTCCAAGTAGGCCCCTTGCTTAAGTCGCCGTTGGACTCTACCCTTATATCGCCTGAATGCATTTTTATTATCCCGTAACTTACCGGCATGCCAAGCCCGGTGCCCTTGCCTATTTGTTTGGTGGTAAAGAACGGATCAAAGACCCTTTTAAGGTACTTTTCTGATATGCCAGCTCCTGTGTCTTCTACGGCCATTATGAAATTACTTCTATCACCTTCAAGGCTTATCCTAAGCTTGTGCCCTATTTCCTTCTTGGTCTCCTCTATGGCATCCACAGAATTGTTTATGAGATTTATAAGGACCTGAGAGAATTGGTCCCTGTCGAGCTCAACAGTAGCATCATCCTCAAGCTTGTTCGCTATGTTTATCTCTATGTTCTTTGGTATGTTCAGCATCTCTATGCATTTTCTTACAAGTTCAGAGACGTCAACAGGCGTTTTTACGACCCTGTTCTGTCGAGCAAAGTCCAAGAGTTCAGAGACTATCTTTTTACACCTTTCTGCCTGTTCCACTATCATGGCAACATCTTCTTTCATCGTGCCTTCTACCGGACACTGTTCACGAAGTATGTGTGAATACATAAGTATTATGCCGAGGGGGTTGTTTATCTCGTGTGCGATACCGGCGGCAAGCTGTCCCATGCTGGCCAGCTTATCCCTATGGTCAAGCGCTTCCTTGACGCTCTTTATCTCACCGAACGAACGCTCAAGCCTCTTAATGGTATCCTTAAGTTTTTCTATCGTATAGGGGAGGCACATCTCGCTTTCTGCTGTTCCGTGATATATCGCTGAAGCATGCCCTCTGCATGTGTCGTAACCACAGGCTCCGCAGTTAAGTTCATCCTCTGGACCTTTCTTGCCCATACGTTCCAATATCTCGTCTATCTTATCTTCTGATGGAGGTGTTATCCTTTGATCGTTAGGGGAGAAGTTGCAGCTAAGATCAAGTTTTGAGAATCGCTCTATGTCCTTTAGCCATTTCTTCTCGTCCAGCCTCTTTACCTTGTCATTCACATAAACGCTGACCTTGTGCCTTCTCTTATACATAGGTATGAAATTATTTATGCCTGCTCCCATCACACAGCCTTCACAGCACAAGGTCTCTAAGAGATTGGTGCTAAGGCTCTCTTTCTCGAACTCCTTTATAGCATCAACAAAATTAACCTTGCCGTCCGCGACCACGACGTTGCCCTGAACCAGGTCCTCTTTGATCCCTGCAGACTGCAAAAGACCCCTGCTCACCGCATATAGGGCACCCTTCCCTGCAGAAGGTTCATCGAACTCAGAGTCAGCAGAATTGTGCCTGTCTATTCCCAAAGAATCAAAAAGTTCTCTCAACTCCACAAAGGTCATTACCTCGTCTATTTCACCCTTGTAACAGTCCTTTTCGTTCTCACCTTTCTTTGCCACACAAGGGCCTATAAAGACCATCTTAACATCGTTACCATACAGTTCCCTTAGGACCCTGGCGGTTGCTATCATCGGTGAAACTATCGGCGCAAGGTTAGGTATAAGCTCCGGATAATATTTCTCTACATAGGCCACTATTGCGGGACAGGTCGTGGCTATGTATGAGCCGTCTGGATTTGAGTCTATTAATCTCTTATAAGCCATAGATACCAGATCAGCACCAAATCCAACCTCGTGAACGTGGTTAAAACCCAACTTTCTTAAAGCTCCGATCATCCTCTTGTAGTCTACATCATGGAATTCGGCCGGAAAGCTAGGGGCCACCATTGCAACTTTTTTTACGTCGCTATTCAATATCTCTTTCACATTATCCAGCGATGACAAGACCCTTTTAGCCCTCTGACTGCAGACCCTCACGCAGTTACCGCAGCCTATGCAACGTTCTCCCATTATCTCTGCCTGGCCGTCCCTTATACGTATTGCCTTGGCAGGACACTCCCTTACACAGGTAAAGCAGACCCTGCATTTTTCCTTTATAGTTTCTACGACGTTCTTTCCATTACACAGCTTCATGGCTTTTAGTAGTTGGTCTTCCTTTTTTTGTATTTAGTATGCAAGAGCTTGTGACTCTTCTCACCAAGCGGTTCACCCAGAAAGTCCTTGTAAAGGTTCTTTATTGACTCATTCCTGTGCGAACATCTTACTTCACTTTCCTTATCTATCTTGTATAGGCTCTTCATCCTGTGCTCTATTTTCTTCTTATCAAGACCATAAGGCTGGCCTCCTCCGGCTATACAGCCTCCAGGACAGGTCATAACCTCCATAAAGTGTATCTTCTTTTTCCCGGCCTTTATTTCATCAAGCATCTTTCTGGCATTAGCAAGACCGCTAACCACAGCAACGTTAAGTTCGATCCCTCCAATATTAAAAGATGCCTCTTTTATCCCGCTCATGTCCCTGACCTGTTTTAGCTCAAGATCTTCCATCTCTTTACCGGTGATCATAAAATGGGCCGTCCTTAAAGCAGCCTCCATTACACCGCCTGTAGCTCCAAATAATTTACCAGCAGAGCTCCTAAGACCGAAAGGGTTGTCCGGAAGTTCAGGTTCCAAAGAGCTAAAATCTATGTTGAACATCTTGAACATCTTTGCAAGCTCCCTCGTGGTTATTGCGAGGTCTATATCGGGATTGCCTTCTGATGAAGCCATTTCCCTTCTTTCAGCCTCGAATTTTTTTGCAGTACAAGGCATAATGCTCACGCTGAATATCTTTGAAGGGTCTATACCGTTCTTAGGCGCATAATAGTTCTTTATGACAGCTCCCAACATCTGCTGAGGGCTCTTGCAGGACGATATGTTCTCTATGAACTCAGGGTAGAACTGCTCAACGAACTTTACCCAGCCCGGAGAACAACTGGTGAACATTGGTATCTTACCATCGTTCTTTATCCTGTGCACAAGCTCGCTCGCCTCTTCCATTATGGTAAGGTCTGCAGAGAAAGCCGTGTCGAAAACTTTCTGGAAGCCAATCTTCCTTAAAGCTGCAGTAAGCACCCCTGCAACGTCGGTGCCTTCTTTATATCCAAAATATTCTCCGATGGTGACAGAAACGCTAGGCGCATGCTGTACCACGACTATCTTTTCAGGGTCCATCAACGCGCTTATAAGTTCTTTTATATTGTTATGCTCGGTCAAGGCACCTGTTGGGCATACCCTTACACACTGCCCGCAGTTTATACAGCTCGAAAGGTTAAGTCCTTGATTGAAAGCAGGCGCTACAACGGCCTTGCTTCCCCTGCCGACAAAATCTATTGCAGAAACACCCTGTATCTCTTCGCAGACCCTTACACAGCGACCGCAAAGTATGCACTTTGAGGAATCCTTCACTATGGAAACGTTTGAGTTATCTATCTTGTAATCAGGCTTCTTTGCGGTATATCTTCTTTCCCTTACACCAAGTTCTTCTGACAAGGACTGCAGTTCACAGTAACCGTTCCTTTCGCAATACAGGCAGTCATCAGGATGGCTTGCCAGCAAAAGTTCTATTATGGTCTTTCTGGCCTTTAACACCCTCGGTGAATGGGTCTTAACCTTCATGCCTTCCCTTACTTCAACAGCACAGCTTGGCACAAGGTTCTTATCGCCTTCCACCTCTACCACACACATCCTGCAGGCACCCGAAGGAAAAACATCCTCCATATGACAAAGTGTCGGGATGCTTATGCCTACGTTCTTTAATGCTGTAAGCAGCATCTCACCTTTTTTTACCTCTATTGTGTTGCCGTTAACTTCTATTTTCATGATCTACTCCTCGGTGCTCCCTGTCTTTATTACTGCGTTGAACTTGCATGCATCAAGACATGCTCCACACTTTATGCATTTATCCTGGACTATGTAATGAGGGCTCTTTAACGCTCCCATGATAGCATCGTTAGGGCACTTCTTAGCGCAAACGGTACACCCCTTGCAGTTCTCAGCGACTATCTTAAAGTTAATAAGCTCGGTGCATGCACCTGCAGGGCAAGTACGTCCGAATATATGCGCCTCATATTCATCCTCGAACCACTTCAATGTGCTAAGCACAGGATTTGGAGCGGTATTACCAAGTCCGCAAAGACTGGTGTCCTGTATTACCTCTGCAAGGCTCCTAAGCATTACCACACCCTTGAACCTATCAAGAGCGTCGTAACCATGCTCAGATTTTACCCCGCGTGTTATCTTGTCCAATATCTCATAGAGTCTTTTCGTACCTTCACGGCATGGAATGCATTTCCCGCAGCTCTCCCTTTGGATGAAATCCATGAAGAATTTGGCTACGTCGACCATGCAAGTATCTTCGTCCATAACGACAAGACCTCCAGACCCCATCATGGCCCCTATGGTCTTTAATGATTCATAATCAACCTGTATGTCTATGTGGGATGCTGGTACACAGCCTCCAGAAGGACCGCCTATCTGAACGGCCTTGAACTTCTTACCCTTAGGTATGCCTCCGCCTATCTTATATACGATCTCGCTTATTGAGGTCCCCATCGTTACCTCTACAAGGCCAGTACGCTCGACCTTTCCTGAAAGGGCAAACACCTTGGTGCCCTTACTGGTATCAGTACCCACAGAACTGAACCATTCAGCGCCGTTAGCCACTATACCTGGGACGTTTGCAAGGGTCTCTACGTTGTTTATGACGGTAGGTTTTCCGAACAGACCGCTTACTGCAGGATATGGAGGACGAGGTCTAGGCATTCCCCTCTTGCCCTCTATGCTGTGCATCAATGCTGTTTCTTCTCCGCAAACGAAAGCTCCTGCACCTTTTTTTATCTTTACTTCAAGATTAAAACCGCTGTCCAAGATGTTATTACCAAGCAGGCCAGCCTGTTTTGCGTCTTCTATTGCCTTGCTCAGCCTCTTTATCGCCAAAGGATATTCCGCCCTTATGTATACA
>JAKLHL010000098.1 GCA_022710165.1 Bdellovibrionales bacterium
AACCATTCGCTGTTAACTTTGCAAAGAAGGCGGCAGAACAGGGAGTTGCCGTTATGGATATCATAAATAATTCGATGCTTCCTGCAATAGAGTCAGTTGGTGCTGATTTTAAGACGGGTAAGTGCTACCTTCCTCAGGTGGTCCTTTCTGCGCAGACCGTAAAGAAGGTCTTTGATGCCCTGAAGGGAAAAATGGGCGCTGATAAGGCCGAGAAGGGCCCGCTGATACTCATGGCGACGGTAAAAGGCGATATACACGACATAGGGAAGAACATAGTCATAACGCTTTTGGAGACCAACGGCTTTGAGGTGGAAGACCTTGGAAAATCAGTCCCCTCAGAGGACATAGTTAAAAAGACAAAGTCGCTTAGGCCAAGGGCAATAGGCTTGAGCGCTTTAATGACGACCACCATGGAAGAGATGGGCATAGTCATAAAAGAGCTTAGGGCGAACGGCATAGATACGCCTGTGGTTATAGGAGGCGCTGTAATAACACAGGACTTTGCAGACAGCATCGGGGCCATATATGCCAAAGACGCTGTCAGCGGTATAGAGAATTTTAAGATGATACTGAAGGAGGAAGCATAAAGATGATACACTTCAGATCAGCCTCTAAAATATACGACAATGACGTTTTTGCCCTAAAGGGGATAAACACCCACATAGGCAAGGGCGAGTTCGTTTTTGTTACTGGAAGCTCTGGCGCCGGCAAAAGCACGCTCTTAAAGATGATATATGGCGGCTTAAAGCCCAGCGACGGAAGTATAGAGGTCGGTGGTACACCTGTGGAATCTCTGGACCCTTACAAACTTGCTATTTTAAGAAGGCAGATGGGCATAGTGTTCCAGGATTTCAAGCTTCTCTGGGACAGGACGGTCTTGGAGAACGTTTGCCTTCCATTCTCTGTATGGGGCAAGCTTACGCATGAGAACAAAGAGATCGCAGAAGTAATGATGAAGAAGTTCGATATATGGAAATATAGGAATGAGCATCCTCACAAACTCTCTGGCGGTGAACAGCAAAAGGCCGCTATATGCAGAGCTCTAGTGACCAGCCCCTGGATACTGATAGCCGACGAACCTACGGGTAACCTTGACCCTGATTCTGCAGGAGAGGTCTTTAGGATGTTCTACGAGGCTTCACAGAAAGGCAGCACGGTAATATTTGCCACTCACAACGAGCATCTTCTAAGCCTGCACAAAGGCAGGGTGATAAAACTTGATAAGGGAAGACTTGCATGAGGACAGTATTAAGGGAAAGCTTTCGTGACATAAAGAGGCACAAGCGTTCTTCTTTGCTTTTGGCTATAGTCATATCTTCAGCCTCGTTCCTTTTCTTTATCTTCAGCTCGGTCATCTATAATCTAGGTAATGCAGAGGATATGTGGTCCAAACAGATACGTGTTTCAGTTTTCATGACCGAGGGCGCCGATCCCCAAAGCTTGTCTGAACAGATAAAGGGTATTAACGGTGTTCTTGAGGTAAACCACATAAGCCCTGAACAGGCCCTGGAAATACTCAAGAAAAGATTCCCTGATGAAGAAGTGGCCTTTTCACCGTCTTCGGTCCCTGGCTATATAGAGGCTAGGGCCTCGATAGATGATGTGGAGGCAGTCAAGTCAAGTGTGCTAAAATTGGAAGGTGTTGATGATGTGTCTTTAAGCTCGTCCTGGTACAAGAGCCTTAAGGACCTTATATATTTTTCTGCCTTATTCTCCATAGGGATAATGGTGTTCGTACTTTCGCTCAGCGTTCTTTTGGTATTCTACGCCGTAAGGATAGGCGTAATGGAAAGAAGGGAAGAGATACAGCTCATGAGACTTTGCGGTGCCACGGAGTGGAGGATAAGATCCCCTTATGTGGCCTCTGGACTTATAATGGGATTGTTCGGCGCCAGCGTTGGAGCAGGGCTTCAGTATGTCTTTGGTTCTCTGGTTGACAGGAATCTTTCACAGTTCATCAATGGATGGGTGAGCCTTACTTTATCACAAGTGCTGTTCGTCTATCTTGCGTCGATATTCATCGGTTCTTTTGGAAACCTCATGGCTTTTGTTAGGGGCGCTGATGCGGATTAGCACCGTCATCCTGCTCCTGTCCTTGTCCTTGTCGGCAGAGGCTAAGAGTTATGCCGGTCTTATGGCAGACCTTGACCGGACCGAATATGAAGCAGGTAAACTCCAGGATAAAATAGATTCCCTTGATGCATCGATATCGGCACAGAATGACGCTGTCAGAACACTGGGCGCTGAACTTGAGAACAGGCAGAGCATCATGATATCAAAAGAAAAGGTGCTTAGGGAAAGACTTAAGGGACTTATGTCTTTCTCTATCCCTGATAAGCTCGGCTTTATCACAGCCTCCAATGATTTTGAGGATACGATAAGGACAGAGGCCCTTATATCCATGATGCTTCGCAAAGACCTCAAGGAACATGAGGAACTTTCCAAGTCTGCTCAAGAGGTCTTATCGATGAAGGAGCTGGTGGACCAGGAAAGGAAAAAACTTGAAGAACAAAGGGTCCAGCAGAGCAGTATCCTTGAAGAGTTAAAGAAAAAAATGGCCAAAAAGAAACAGCTTCTTGAAAAGGCAAAAAGGACAGTCAGGTCCTATCAGGCTTTCATGACGAGGCTGGAGAAGAGCTCCAAGCGCATAGAGAGTTTTACCATTACTGGTGTTGATTATTTGAACACTCCATCAAGTATCACGGGCCTTATTGCGCCGCTCAAAGGCAGGATCTTGAATGGCTTTGGGAAATTCTGGGATACCAGGATAAGGAATTGGATATATAACAAAGGCGTTACGGTGGAGGCTGATTATGGTACAAAGGTCTCGGCTGTTAACGACGGTGTGATTAGCTATTCCGGATGGATACCTGCTTACGGCAGGGTCCTCATAATCAACCATTCGGACGGGCTTTTCTCTGTTTACGGCCATCTTGCAAAAGCGTTCTTTGAAGCGGGGGATAAGATAAAAAAGGGCAGTGTGATAGCTTATTCAGGGGACAGCGGTTCCGCAGAGAAGCCTTCCCTTTATTTTGAGCTAAGGAACCCTACAAACGATATTGACCCGACGCCTTTATTTTACTAAGTTATTATTAAGACATTTGCGGAGGAGATCGTTAGATGAGATTATTTCTAGTACTTGCAATGATAATATCAATTGATTGTTTCTCTCAGGAGACTGCTCCAGCGCCAACTCCTGCTGTAGCAACAGAAGTTAAGCCTGTCGAAGAGGACATGCCGGCCAAGAAAGTGGTCCTTAAGATGCTCGAAGAGTTCCAGAAGATGGCTGACAACAAAAGCGGCTATTTGAGTTCTGCTTACAGCTACAACCAGTACATGAAAAAAGACGCTGAACTTGCAGGCGTTACATCAAAGCTTATTGATTTTTATGATGTCTGCGAGAAGTCCCTTAAATATAACTACGATGATACAACACAGTCCTTCAAGAACGACCACTGGGCAGGTAAGAGCGACAAAGACAAGGCTTACTTTGTGTCCCTTTTCCAGCAGCTCATAGAGTCGATAGTCTACCCAATAGCCAATGACTATTTTGGCAACTACAAGATGACCCATTCGGTCCTTGAGGTAAAGGGTAACAAGGTCACCATACGTTCAATAGTCCAGAACAAGAAAAAAAGAAGGATGAACTTTAAGATGGACTGGTTCCTCCATCTCAGGGACGGCATGTGGAGGATCTACGACGTAGATGTTGACGGTGAAAGATGGGTCCCAAGTTTCAGGTCGCAGTTTAACGACGTTATAACAGAAAAATCATATCCAAAATTGATAGAGCTCATGCAGAAAAAACTAAAAGAGACCAAAGAGGAAAGGACTAAGAATGACAAGGCCGACCTTGCGGCAGCAAAGGCAAAGAAAAAGACAAAAGCAAAAAGTCAGCCTGCAGGCGGGGTGAAATAGTGGACCTTCTTCATAAGATAAAAGAACACATACTGGTCACCTTATTCATCATCAGCGCAGGGGTGCTTGCACTAATAGTGGCCATGATAAAAGGCTATTTTGGACTGGCTATAGAGGCCTTTGTGGGTCTGGCTGCTTGTGCTACGGTGCTCATATTCGTGGTCCCAGTACTTTTAAAGGGAGAGAATAAGTGAAGTTCAGAGCTTTGATCTTTCTGAACCTTTTTGTGTGCCTTGCCCTGTCCGCTCAGGAAACAGTGGATGAACAAGGTGACGAACAACAGGTCAAAAAGATCAAGGTCACACTTTCATATGCACTTAAGAGGACCCTTAACGACAACGGAGAGATGATAGGAGAAAGAAAGGGCCTTGATCTTGCAGAGGGAAGAGTGGACCAGGCAAGAGCAGCGTTGTTCCCAAAGACAGATATTGTAATAATGGGAGCACCGATATTCCAGCATACCGGTAACGCCATCCAATCACAGAGCAACTGGTCCAAGTGGGGACTTTTCTCTACTGTACAAGGTACCATAATACAGCCGATATACACCTTCGGTATAGTCGATGAATATAAAAAGGCCGCAAAGTATGGCTATGAAGTTGAATCAAGCAGGATAAAGAACAAAGAAGAAGAACTTATATACAGGACCAAACAGTTCTACTACGGCCTTCAACTCGCAAATGATATGGTCGATCTAGTCGGTGAAGCTAACGACAAAATGGAAAGTGCGATAAAGAAAGCAGAGGAAATGTTAAGGAAGAACAAGATAAAAAGGGAAGACCTCTACGCATTAAAGACTTTCTATTCACAGATAAAGATAAAGAGCGAGGAGGCCCTTAGGGGTAAGTTCCTTGCAGAGAAAGCTCTGGTCTGGATGATGGGCCTGCCAAGGGACACACAGGTCGAACTTGATGAAGAGTATCTGTACCCTGAAGAGATAGATCTTAGCACCGAGGACAGATATATTTCCTTGGCTATGGACGGCAGCCCTGAACTTAAGATGCTTTACTCAGGCATAGAGGCCACTAAGGCGCTTTGGAAAGGCCAGGCAAAGCAGAAAAGACCCGTGTTCTTTGGAATAGGAATGGCCAAGATATCTTATAGCAACGTAAATGAAAGACAGGACAGCATTTTCGCGAACGATCCTTTCAACAATATGGGTGGAGCAGTGCTTTTTGGCTTCAAGTTCAATCTTGATTGGTGGACGATAAACGCGATGTCAAAACAGAGCAAGGCGGAATATGAGAAACTCCTTTTATCTAAAGAAACACTTACCGAGGGCAAGGTCCTGCAGGTAAGAAAGGCCTTCAGGGAAGCGCAGGATTACAAAAAGGCCGTAGACTATGCCAAAGAGGGTGAGTCAAACGGAAGTAAGTGGATGATGAACGCAGCCCTCGGCTATGGTCTTGGGATCTCTGACGACGTAAAAGATCTGATAGATTCCATGAAGGGCTATTTTGAGGCAAAGATAAACTACAGCATGGCCATCTATAACTATAACATGTCTTTGGCAGACCTTACAAAGGTCACAGGTAAAGAAGTACTTCCGACACTTCAGTATAGGTAGGAGGAGATCCAGCACATGATGAGCTCTTTGCAGATACATACGGAAATGAGGAAGTTCTACAGGAAAGCCTTCGGCTATTTTATTCCGATCTTTGTTAAGGAAAGGCTTCATTCTAATGTTTTCTCCATAGCGGTGCTTGTGCTTTGCTGTGTTTGCGCGGTATTCCTGTTCGCTGACGGTGTTGGGCAGGCTGGACTTGCCGGCATACTGGCAGCTTCTTGTGACATAATGGGCTCCATGGTCGCAGAGGACAGGGACGAGAAAGACAACAGAAGGGCCCTGGTTGATTCCATAACTGATTTTTATTCAGAGATAATTTTTTACACCGGTATAGCGGTGTTTTTCATACAGTCTGACAAGACATACTTTGCGGTATTCTCGTACCTTTGCCTTGTGGGAGCACTTACGACGGTG
>JAKLHL010000099.1 GCA_022710165.1 Bdellovibrionales bacterium
GGCGTACATCTTGGGCAGGACGACATGAGCGTAAATGACGCAAGGCGCATAATGGGCGAGGATGCCATAATAGGTGTTTCCACACATGATCTTAAAGAGGCCCTAAAGGCCGTCAGCGATGGTGCTGACTACATAAATATCGGGCCTGTGTTCCCAACAGATACGAAGAAGGGCTTTAAGAACATTCCCCTGGAAGAGTTAGAGGTCATAGTTTCCAGGATAAACATACCTTTTACTTTCATGGGCGGGATAAAGCTGCACAACCTTCATGAGCTTACAAAGTTCAAGCCTTCAGCGCTTGCGATGATAACGGAGCTTACCATGTCTGATGACGTAAAGTCCGTAACAAGGGATATTATTAAGGTCATTGGTAAATAATATTGATATTTTGAGCTTTCTATCGTAATACTTTGCCGTTATGGGAAAGCTAATACTACATCTAACGCTGTCTTTGACCCTTTGCGGGACCTTATATTCGCAGACCGTCAGCGAGATAGTTATAAAAGGTAACAAAAAAATAAGCTCAGAGGCCGTCAAGACCAAGCTTATCCAAAAGCAGGGAACAAAGTATGATCAGTCCCTGGTAAGAAAGGACATAGAGAACATCTTTGACCTCGGGTATTTTGATAACGTTGACGTATACAGGGAAGATCTTGGCAAGTCATCGATAAGGCTCACCTACACTGTAAAGGAAAAGCCCATAGTAAGTTCTATAGTATTTGAGGGAAACAGCGACTTAGACACAGAGGACCTTGTAAAGCAGTTGACCATAAAGCCTTATAGTGTCCTTAATATCTCAGAGATAAAAAGGTCCAAGATACAATTGCTTAAATATTATGAGGAGAAGGGCTTCTACCTTGCGAGCATCAAGGAAGAGATAAGGAATGCCCCCGCCGATCCGGATGCAGAGACTGACGAACAGTACCTGGAGCTTGTTTTTAAAGTGTCTGAGAACTCTAAGATACGAGTGGACAGGATAGTGTTCCTTGGGAATAAGAACATCCACGACGAAGAACTAAAGATGATGATGGAGACCAAAGAGAAAGGTCCTTTCAGTTTCATGTCGGGATCGGGCGCCTATAAAGAGAACACCGTCGATATAGACAGAGAAAGGATAGCTTTCTTTTATACTACCAAGGGTTATCCGCATGTTCAGGTGGCTGGACCTATAACCCACGTTACCCCTGACAAAAAATGGATATACCTTACATACACCATAGACGAGGGCGATAAGTACGAGTTCGGTGATGTGAGCTTTAAGACGGATGACGTCCTGTTTACCGAAGAGGAACTCAGGGAAAAACTAGAGATAGAGAAAGGCAACATCTACAACTCGATGCAGGTAAGACAGCAGATAGTCGATTATCAGAATATGTACGGAGACAAGGGCTACGCTTTTACTAACGTCGTACCTGTTCCTAGCTACAATGAGGACAACAAGACCGTTGATTTCGTCTTTGAGATAGACAAGGGAAGGCTTGTTCACTTTGGGCGCTTCAAGATAACAGGGAACGATAAGACCAGGGAAAAAGTAATAAGAAGGGAGCTCAGGATCAACGAGGGAGAGCTTTACAACAACTCCAAGAAAGAACTTTCAAAACAAAAGATAATGGCCCTCGGATATTTTGAGGACGTTTCATTTACGCAGTATGTGCCAAAGACCCAGGATGGTTCAAAACAGGATGTGCTTAATGTAGACGTAGAGGTAAAAGAAAAATCCTCTACGGGACAGTTCATGGTATCTGCCGGTTACAGTACCTATGAAGGTTTCATAACGATGCTGCAGGTGCAGGAGAATAACTTCCTAGGTTACGGGCAGACTGTTACGCTAAGGGCCAGCCTCAGCAAAATTGCGAAGTTGTACTATTTGAGCTTCTATGATCCTTACTTCCTTGATTCTAACTGGGGATGGGGACTTGACCTTTACAGGGAAAGCAGAGAGGCCATAGCATTTAAGACGATAAGGACGGGTTTTGATACCAGGTTCAGTTATCCTCTTACCGACTACATGAGGGTTTACTTCATGTACAAGTTGGAGGACTCAAAGACCGACTGGATCGACTCTTTGTCCAACATATTCGATTCTAGCGTAGAGAACGGGATAACGAGCTCCATTACTCCAACCTTAGAGAACGACTCAAGGAATGACAGGCTTAACCCTACAAAGGGTCTGTATAACGCCTTGTCCTTTGAGGTCGCAGGATTTGGCGGTCACAAACGCTTTATGAAGACCATATTGGACAACAGGTTCTATCAGGGCCTTTTCTTCAATACAGTACTTAGAGCGAGGCTGCTCTTTGGTAACGTCCAAGGTTACGGTGGAAGACAGCTCCCTTACAGCGAGAGATTCCTTATGGGAGGTATTGATAACCTAAGAGGTTATGATTACCTTAGCCTCGGACCTAAAGTAGTGGACACCAATGGAAATACCTATGCTGTCGGAGGAAAGAACGAGATCCTTGCCACGGTAGAGCTGGAATTCCCGATAGTTAGCTCAGCGGGCATAAAGGGCGTTTTCTTTATTGACGCAGGTAACTCATTTGATAATTTTACACACGGCATAAGCACAGACATGCCTTTAAGGTATAACTGGGGTGCCGGTGTAAGATGGCAGTCTCCAATGGGACCATTAAGGTTTGAGTGGGGTGTGCCTATAGCCAGAAGGCCTGGAGAGAGCAGGACCGTGTTCCAGTTCATGATAGGCCCTTCATTCTAAAAGAGCGGATTATTTTTAAGGAGGATATTTTATTATGTTAAAGATCTTTGTTTTTACAGTAGCGACACTTTTTGCAGGACAGGTTTTTGCTTCTTACGGCACAGTTGACATGCAGATGGCCCTCGAGACCATAAAGGACGGGGTCAATGCTAAGGCTAAGCTTGAGAAGGAATTCAAGGAAAAGCAGAAAATGTTAAAGACCAGGGAAGCTGAGATAAAGAAACTCACAGAGAACTATCGTCAGCAGGCCCCTGTTATGAGCGAACAGAATAGGGCGAAGAAGGAGCAGGAGATACAGGGCAAGATGGCAGAGTTCCAGAACCTTGTACAGCAGTCACAGTCACAGATGCAGAACAGAGAAGTCCAGCTTACCAAGCCTATAATAGACGCTCTAAGGGTCACAATCAAGGAAATAGCAGAAAAGAACAAGTATGAACTTGTTTATGAGAAGAACCAGAGCGGCATTTTCTACTCAAAGGACGCAAAGGACATAACCAACGACGTTATAAAGAGGTATAACGAAGTACACAAATAATGAAGGCGCTGGATATAGCAATCTCTCTGGGCGTTGAGCTGGCCGGATCGACCAGTGTGGACGTCCTTAACGTTGATGAGCTTAGGGGGAAAAGGACAAAGTCCCTTGGGTTCATAGGCGAGGATGTTTACCTAAAACAGCTACCTCAAGCCACTGTTCACATGATAATAGCGGAGCAGGGGCTAGATAAAGGTGCTCTTGATGAGTGGGTTAGCTCAGGAAAAGAAAGGGCCTATATCTGCATCAAGAACGCTTACAGGGAATTCATAAAGCTTGCTTACAAGATAGTTCCAGCCTCTAAGATAAAGCTAAGTATGCCGAGCGGGACCGACTCAAGGTTCCCGGGGGCATATTTTGGCAAGAACGTTACAATAGGCAAGGACGCTAGTATCTTCCCCGGTGTCGTCGTAATGGATGATTGTTCCATAGGCGATCATACGGTGCTTTATCCTAATGTCTGCGTTTACAGCAATACCAATATAGGTAAAAGGGTCATTGTTGGAGCAGGGACCGTGATAGGTTCCGACGGCTTCGGCTACGTCAAGGACGAGGACGGTTCTTTATTGAAGGTCCCTCATCTTGGCGGTGTCTTTATCGGCGACGACGTAGAGATAGGTTCTAACACCAGCATAGATAGAGGAACGCTTGGGGACACGATAATAAAGAAAGGCACAAAGATAGATAATCTTGTGCAGGTCGCACACAACTGCGTACTCGGCGAGAACAACATCCTTTGCGGGATGACCGGTCTTAGCGGAAGTACAGAGCTTGGCAATAATGTCATCATGGGTGCTAATTCAGGCACCAAAGGCCACATAAAGATAGGCGATAACTGCATAGTCACAGCCAGGACCAGCGTCTCAAAAGACCTTAAGCCAGGCAGTGAGGTAAAAGGCATGTATCCCGCACGTCCTATAGCTGAAGAATTAAAGATACAGACCCTGGTGGGAAAACTGCCGGAGTTATACGAAAGAATAAAGAAGTTAGAGAAGGGGGATAAGTAATGGCTACGAGCAAAGATACTGTTCATCCAGGGAAAGATTTTAATTTGGAGAGGGTGATGGCGGTGCTTCCGCACAGGGACCCTTTCCTTTTGATCGACTCTGTGGATGAGGTTACAGACCCTGTTCCTGGTCAAAAGAAAGGCAGGAAGATAATCGCAAGCAGGAAAATAAGGGAAGATGAGTTCTATTTCAAGGGACACTTTCCAGGACATCCTGTAATGCCTGGGGTCTTGATGGTAGAGACCATGGCCCAGGTTGGCGCGTTCGGCATGTATGACTACAACGACCACGGTCCGAACTATGCGGTACTTTTCTTGGGTTGTGACAATATAAGGTTCAGAAAAGTGGTGACACCAGGAATGACGATCAGGATAGAGGTAGAGGTCCTGAGCTATTCACCAAGCAGATCAAAATTCCACGGCGTCGTAAAAGATGCAAATACCGGGGAGCTTTGCTGTGAAGCCGACATGTTCGCGGCAGCAGGTTCTTTGGCAAGTAGGGGGTAATTGATGTCTAACGTGCATTCAACAGCGATCATAGATAGCAAAGCAAAGATAGCAAAGGACGTACAGATAGGACCTTACTGCATGGTAGGTCCGAACGTTGAGCTTGGAGAAGGGACCGTACTTACTTCTCACGTCGTTATAGACGGCCATACTAAGATAGGAAAGAACAACAGGATAGCTCCTTTCGCTTCCATAGGCCAGCCGCCTCAGGACCTTAAGTACAAGGGCGAGCCGACCAAAGTAGAGATAGGCGATAACAACATAATAAGGGAATATGTGACGATAAACTGCGGTACCGTGAATGGAAGAGGCGTTACCACCGTCGGTAACAGCAATATGCTGATGGCTTATTCACACATAGCGCATGACTGCGTTGTTCAGAACAACGTCGTAATGGCTAATAACGTAGCCCTTGCAGGCCACGTTACCATAGAGGACTATGTGGTCTTAGGCGGTTTTACCGGCGTTACCCAGTTCAACAGGGTCGGTAAGCATGCCTTCATAGGCGCATACTCATTGATCCGTCTGGATTTTCCTCCTTTCTTCACAGGAAAGGGGCTTGATGATTTCAGCGTCCAGTCAGTAAATGCCGTAGGCCTTTCCAGAAGGGGCTTTTCAGAACAGACAATAAGGGAATTAAAGAACGCATATAAACTGCTCTACGTAAAGAAAGGGATAATACTTAAAGATGCTGTCGCTGAGCTTACAGCGCAGGCAAAGGACAGCGCAGAACTTGCATATCTAGTTGATTTCATATCCAGCAGTAAGAGCGGCATAGTGAGGTAAACAATGCTTAAAGCCGGCGTGATAGGTGTAGGACATCTTGGAAGGTTCCATGCTCAAAAATATGCAACTATCGACGGTGTAGAGCTGGTCGGTGTATACGACCTTAACCCGGAGCGTGCAAAGCTCATAGCGGATGAATTCAAGACGAAGGCTTTCAGCAATACGGCAGAACTTTTGGCCAATGTTGACCTTGTAAGCATAGCCACTCCTGCCAGCAATCATCACAGCGCCGCAAAAGAGGCCCTAAGCAAGGGTG